>URTH01000014.1 GCA_900550775.1 uncultured Eubacteriales bacterium
AAGAACGGGCGGATAAGCTTGTTGCGGATGGACCGGTTGCATATCATAAAGACAGCGATGTGCAGGAGTTGTGGATGAGAGGTGTTGCGACCTCGATCAATGTTTTGACCTTTGCCTACAAGCTTTCGGGAGAAGAAAAGTATAAAGACGCGGCAACTGCCTATGTTAAGGAGGTCATTTCCTACCCTACGTGGGGATATGACGTTATGCTCAACAACGACCTTGCGGCAGGCCACTTGATTCAATCGCTTTCGTATTATTATGACTGGCTCTACAATGACCTGGATGCGAATGAACGGTATGTAGTTTACAGAACGCTGATCGAGAAGGTTCCGCAGCTTAACGGCTGGTGGACCATGTCCTATGTCCAGAACCATTTGTGGCGGAATGCCGGTTCGATCTATGCCGCGGCGGTAGCAATATATGATGAATATGAGGGTGCGCAAAAATGGTTTTCCAAAGCCAATCAAATGTATCGGCTTGCGCTCAAATACCTTCCGACGGACGGCTGTAATCATGAAAGCTTCATGTATTGGGTATACGGCATAGATGCTTTTATTGACTATGCAGAATGCGCAAAAAAATTTCATAAAATTGATATCTTCAAGCATCCCTATCTTCAGCGGACGGCAAATTATGCGATGCAGGTCATCTTGCCGACTGCGTATAATGGGACAACGCAGAATATATTCCGGATTGCGGATCATGGGGATAAAACAGGAACAGAATGGATTGGCGTAATGGCCTGGCTTGCCTATAAAACCAAAGATCCCGTAACGCAGTGGTATGTAAACAAATATGCAAAATTAAACCCGGATAGCTGGGATTATGCGCTTCACTACCTGCAGTTTTATGATCCCCAAATAGCCGCTGCCTCTCCGGAGGAGGCAAAAGTTCCCCTGATTTATCGCTTTGATGATCTGGAGATGCTGTTTATGCGTGACAGTTATTCGGATTCGGCAACCTGTCTGACTTATCGATGCGGACCGCCGCTCGGACATCAGGTGCTTGGGTATTACAGCAGCGGTGATGTCGGATCGGGACATGATCATGACGATGTTAATTCGCTGCAGATTTATGCTCACGGAGAAGATCTGCTTGGAGAGACACTGTATGGCGGCTCGGCATCGGCAAGTCACAATACGATTTTAATCGATGGAAAGGGACAGGAGGTTCCCTCGGACATAAAGGGCGCAGAGTGGAACAAAAACGGAGAGATTGTTAAGATTGAGGAAACGGATGATTATGTGTATTCGGTCGGCAGGGGTACAGAATCTTATTATCTGGATAAGGATTACGGCTTTGATTGGAACAGACACTTTGTCTGGCTCAAGAGCGATGTCATGATCGTCATTGACGATGTTAAGCTTGCCAAGGAGGATGCTGTCATCGAACAAAGGTGGTGGCCGGAATCGCAGAACGGAACCTACAATAGTGACGGGAGCAGCACCTTTGTCGGAAATGCCACCAAATTTAAGATAAGACCTTTTTCTGTTGACAAGGATACCGAAACGTTTTATGGAAGCAGCCCCAAACTCATGGGAACAGGCAACGCTGTTTCTAAGCTGCTGGTTAACGTTAAGGATAAGGGTACATCGGTCATTCCGACCGCTTTGTCGTGGAGTTTGCTGGGTGGAGAGCCGGAAGAAATCGGATGTGAAAAAATCTCTGATGATGTTTATAACTTCTTTACCAACGATAAGAAAGTAACCGTTGATATCAAAAATATGAGTGTGGCGGTTACATCGCTGGGTGATGGGTTTAAGGTGCGGAAGAACCTTTTGGCAGAGGAATTTGAAGTAAAGCCCGAAGAGGTAAATGACAGATTCTATATTTCACAAAGGGATATCAACGCATTGATGGATGTCCCGGCGGAATATGATGCCAAGAGCGGAAAACTGATCCTTGGCGATGACAAGCATCGGGCGGAGATGAACATCGGGGACAATCACTATACCGTGAATGGAAAGACGATTGAGATGGATGCGGTTCCGTATCTCAACAAGGATCATGAGGCGATGTTCCCGGTTAAGTATCTTGGACTTTGCAGCGGCGTCGGCGCACATTGGGATGATAAAGAGAATGTACTTTATCTCACCACGGGCATCGATTTTGAGAATCTTGAGCTGAAAGCAATTAACGTTTGCAACAACAGTATTGAACTGCAAAAGGATGTGCGAAGATACGAGGTTAATGTTTTTGCAGACACGGTCAGCATTAAGGCGACTGCTGAAAATCCGTTTGCGGACATACGCTATGAGGTTTGTGACGGCGGATTCGGAGAGAGCAAGATTTATGTAACAAACCCCGATGGCTCAAGGATTGATGAATATACCATCGTAACCTTGGCGACAAAGGGAATCGGCGATATACCGATTTATAACATGAGTTACAGCTCCAGTGACGGTAATGTGGGTGAAAACGTCTTTGACGGCGATTATGCAACGCGTTGGTCTGCAACGGGCATGGGGCAATGGCTGCAAATGGATCTTGGCAGCGTGAAAAAGATCAAGTCAATATTGGTTGCCGCATATCGGGGCGATACAAGAAAAACGGAATTTGAAATTGAAGTGTCTGATGATAACGTCAACTGGAAGAAAGTGAAAACGTTTATGACAAGCGGTATAACGACCGAGGCTGAGGAATACGCTTTAGATGATATTGAAACGCGTTATTTGCGGTTTGTCGGAAACGGTCCGGATGGCGGCGGCGGATGGACTTCGATATCTGAGATAGGTTTGATTTCGGCAGAGTAGGAGGGACGTTATGAAAAAACTGGTTATACTTATTTTAACATTGGCTGTTATTGCATCGGGGATCAGTGCTTCGGCTGAAATCTCAGATCTAGAGGGAACCGAGTATGAGACTGCGGCGAAATGCCTTGAGGCGCTTGGAATTATGGGCGATGACGGATATGGAAACTTTGCACCGAATATCAACATAACAAGAGCTGAGGCGTGTGGGGTCATCGCCAATATTATGAATTTGAGCACGGCGGAATATCAGGGCATGTTCTCGGATGTGCAGTCCGACATGAAATATGCCGGCGCGATTGAGGCGGTCTGCGCAGCCGGGATCGTAAATGGCAACGGCGATGGCCTGTTTTACCCCGATGATTATATCAGCTACCATGAGGCGGTGAAAATATTTGTAACGCTTCTCGGCAGAAACGGCTTTGCGGAGGCATTGGGCGGATATCCTTACGGATATCTGACCATTGCCAAGAGAATTGATATCACAAAGGATGTTAACGAAACAAGCTTTACGAGAGGTGAGTTTGCAAAGCTTGCCTATTATTCGCTGAAGACGGAGGTTGCCGAGTTTTACAGTGTCTCTGCTGATTCGGTTACCGTGAAGGACAGCGGCGGCAGAAAGCTGATCTCCTTGTATCGGGGAATCGATGTCATCGAGGGCGTTGTGACGCAAAACGAGTATACCTCTCTGGAAAAACCCGACGGCGATGAGGGACATGTCAGAATTGACGGTACACGGTTGTCCTTAGGAGATACCGATATTAAAAATTATATCGGATACAGTGTCGAGGTCTTTTTCGACGAAAAAAAGGAGGAAGTCGTCTATTACAAGCTGCTGGATAAAAACGGAGTTATCACCGTTATGGCCGATGACGCCATAGGCTATGCGGACGGAATCTTTTCCTACTACAACAGCAAGGGCAATGCGGTAAGAAGAAGTGTATACGGCGGCGCACACATTATTTATAACAACCGTGCGGTAACTTCCTTTACAAGCGAATTGTTTGATATTAGCGATGACGGGAAAATTTTGTTTATTGATTATGATGCGGACGGCAGGGATGATGTCATCGTGATTGATGATTATGATACCTATGTTGTCAGTGATTATGACAGTGATAATGAGACCCTGTATCTGAAAAATGCGCCAATCATCGACCTTTCGCAAAAAAGATATGAGTTTATGGATGAGAACGGCACAAGGATAACCGGCGACTACATTAAGGAATGGAGTATCGTCAGTGTTATGATTTCGCAGGACGGAGAATATGCGTTTGTTTATTCGGCGGGTGAAAATAAAATAAACGGTAAGCTTACCGCCGTTTCTGCGGATGGAAAAATAGGAATTGATGGCACAGTGTATGATACCACAGAGAAATTTGCGCAGGAGTACAACGCAAAGCTCGGAGAGGAGTGCCTGTTTTTACGCAGTATCACAGGAAAGATTGCCGCAGTGAAAGAGGGTGGTGACGATAAGAAAATCGGATATATTGTGTCGTATAAATTCGGCGGCAGCTTTGATGACGATTTTATGCTCAGAATCCTGAAAGAGGGAAAAGGAAAGGAAAAATTCCTTGCTGCCTCGGTGACGGATAAAGTCAGTGTGGATGGCGACAGGCTGACCCAAAAACAATTATACGACAGATTAAGCCAGCTTGAGTCAGACGGGAAACACTTGATCGTCCGCTATGCGCAAAACGATGAAAACAAGATTTACTGGATTGATACGCTTTATCTGGGCAGTACCGAGAGCAAGGAAAATGCGCTCATGGAAGCGTATACCGCAAATGCGGGAATTAAGTGGTATAAGCCGCATTTTATGACCGCGGCGGTTCTTAATGAAGATGCGCCGGTACTCTACATTCCAACAGGTCTGCCGGACAGCAATGGCGTCATCCCGGAGGAAAACCAAAAGATTGATGAAAACTACGGTTACAGGGGGCTGAGCGCACTTGTCGATGAAAGAGTCTATTCTGATTTTGTGACATACAAGGTCGGGATAAATACCATTGAAAGCTGTGCCGTTATTTTCAATATCTCGGATAAAGGCGGAACAGCCGGAGGCGTTTACGGTACGTATATGGCGGTTACCATTGTAGAAGAGATATCCAAAGGCTTGGACGAAGAGGGACTGATCGTCAATTATCTTACGGGATATACCAATCATAGCAAGGTAGAGGCGGCAGAGGCTGAGGAGAACGTTTTAGACGGCGTTGAAAGCGGCGATGTGGTAAAGCTATCCTTTAATTCTGATAAGAAAATTGACGGATACAAGAAACTCTTTGACGCAAGTGAAATGAAGGTTGAAGGACAAATTGACGGAGAAATGTATAATACTGCCGATGCCTATAACGTACAGCGGAGTATTATCGGAAATCTGTATCAGTATAAGGATGGCAAGCTTTTGGTAACCAAGTATAAACCCGAAGAGCTTGAAGGGCTTGCTATCGAAAAGCTCCGGCTGGAGGCAAAGCCGATTACGGAGGAAAATGTCAGAAATGCGATTGTCGGCCTTTGTGAAATCCGTGAGATCGGTAACCGGGGATTTTACACGTACGATAAAGAAAAAGACGATTTTAGAGTTTCTGACGCAACCGGCTTTGATCTGAAGGATTTTGTAAATTACGGAAACGACTATGTGAAGATATATATGTATTCCATATATTCTTCCGAGCGTGCTGCTGTAATCTACAAATAAACGGAGGCAATGAGATATGAAAAGGTTTGCAATATTTACCATTGGATTGCTTATGATTATGATCCACACGATGACCGTAGATGCTTCTGGCATCGGGGATGCTGAAAGCACGCATCCGAGAGTGATCATTGACAAAAGCAGGATTTCAGACATTGTTTCCAATTGCAATGGCGCATTGAATACAGTTTATCGCGATTTTCTGTCAGAATGTGAGGAGATTATCGCGCAGGGCCCCACCGAATACTACGAGGCGGAGGATATCCAGGAACTATGGATGCGTGATGTGGGAAACAATATAATGAAGCTTTCCTTTGCATATCTGATGACCCATGATGAAAAATATTCTTCTGCCGCCGCGGAGATCGTGGCGGCAGCGGAGCAATATCCGTCGTGGGGCAGAACTTCGGTCTACTGCAACAAGGATTTGGCTTGCGCACACATGCTTTTTGGCGTGTCAGCATATTATGATTGGTGTCATAACACCCTATCCGAAAGCGAAAAAGAACATGCGTTAAACCTGTTGATCGAGAAGGGAAACGGGATGTATAATAACGGTGCGGGCGGCTGGTGGCGCAAGTCGTTCCTTCAAAATCATCTATGGATCAATGCGGCTTCTTTGATGGTTGCAGGGGCGGCAATTTATGATGACGCGCCCCAAATCAGTGAAAAGTGGATGACGCAGGCGGAGGTTTACTATAAGGAAGCATTCAGCGCCCTGCCAAAAGACGGCTCTACGACCGAAGGGTTTTTATATTGGCAATACGGCATCAGTCATATGATCTATTATCTGAACACTGCGCAAAATTGTGGACGTGAGAATTACACCGCATCCGAATTTGTAAAGCAAACGGGAAATTTTGCAAATTATCTGGTAGTAGGTGAAGGATATAAGATTACCGACACGTCGGTCTTTGATTTTTCGGACAGTGACGAGGATTGCGGCGGTGCGTATATCGCGGAGCTTTCCTATCTGGCGGCTTTAAACCGGAGCGAACAGACGCAATGGTTTGTTCATCAGGGACTAGATAGCAGGGCAGATAAAAAAAGCTATTGGAAGGTACTAATGTACTATGACAGTACGCTCGCGCAGGAGCAGCCGAATGATGAGGAATACCCTTGTGATAAATTGTTTTTAAAGACCGGCTACGGTTTTATGCGAACCGGGTGGGGAAAGAACCAAACGGCATTGGCATTTCACTGCGGCAGAGCGGTCGGCCTGGATGCTCCTTATCGGTTTAAGACATGGTCAAAAGGCAGCGATCTGGGAACAGGACATTTGCATCCGGACATGAACCATATTTCGCTTTATTATAACGGGTATAAGCTTTTGAGTGACGACGGTTATACTGCATCCAGGACATCGGATCACAATACGTTGATTGTCAACGGTGCCGGACAGTATGGAGAGGGAAAAAACTGGACAAACTTTGATGTGAACCCCGACGAGGGACCCGATGCGGTTTCGGAGGTGAAAAGATTTATCGGCACAAAAACGTATGCTTATGCAATGTGCGATGCGACTGCGGCATACGGGAAAAGCGGAATGGTAGATAAGTTTAACAGGCATATACTTTTTATCAAAAAAGGGGTTGTCATTGTCATTGATGATATTGCGCTCAGTGATGCGTCGGCAGATGCCTATGTTCAGTACTTTTCGGATCTTCCTTTTCAAGAAGAAAAGGACGGCACATTCCAATATGATAACACTGCTGTAGCCATGGCGGTAAAGACTTTCGGATACGGAGATGCCCAAATCTGTGACGGAAAGAGGATGATCAACAGCGCCGGATTGCAAGAAAATGCCCAGATCCTTAAAATAAGAAACCGTGCGAACAGTACAAACTGGGTTCAGCCCGTGTCATTTTCGTACGCGGAGGGTGATTTGGATTTCTATGAGGTAAGTCTGGAAAGTGCAGAAAACGGGAAGTTTTTGTTTATGATACAAAGCAAAAACGATGCGTATGACCGGGAGTATTATGAAATCGATATCAACGAGGCAGAGGTAAAAGAAGTTGAGCATCAGCTGTTTCATATTTCTGTCGATGCGGTGAACAAAGCGGTAACAATAACGGGTGACCTCTATTATGGAAAGAATGCGCTTTTAGATATTATGGTTACGGACGAGAAGAAAAATATCAGATACATGGACCGGCAATCGGTGGAGGGAAACAGATTCGAAACCTCGTTTGTACTGGACGGCTCGCCAAGCGGAATCTATGAGGCAGATATTTATTCTTCAGAATATCGTCAGCATGCCGTGTTGTCGTTTTACCTGCCGGAGATGGAGGAGCAGATCAGTCTGCTTGACTACGCGATCGATGCCGATGAGGAAGTCAAAGGGGACTTTCATATAAAAAATAGTGCTGACACATCAAAAACGGTGATGGTGATTATTGCAAAGTATGATCATAGGGAGGTGTTGGTTGACAGCAAATTCGAAAGCATTGTGCTGAAGGCAAACGCTGATACGATCTATCATATCAACTGCGGATTTAAAAAAAATAAAGACGAAAGCGTTCGGATTTATCTGTGGGATCACAAAATGTGTCCCCGGATAGGAAGAATATAGGAGAAACCGTGAATAAATTTTTTATAGATATACTAAAAAAACGAAGTATCGTACATTTATTTATTTTGTGTTTTTTAATTATTGTTATTACACTGCTGACGAGCTTTTTTACGATTATGCACGTGATGAACGGATATACGAAAAGAAACGTCACGGCAATTAACGAATACAGTTTGCAAAGCACGTCTGAATCCATGGATATTTCGCTCAATAACATTACCCGTTCTTTAAATGTCGTTGGCAGCAGCGATGAGTTTAAGGAGTTTCTTTGGGATGTCAACAAAAACAAAAGCGACAGAAACAGTGTTAATGCTTTTATTGATTATATGACCGAGATTGTCGGGATGAACATGGATAATATTTCGTCAAGTCCGAACATCGCGGTATATTTCAGTGACAGTGATTATGTAATAAGCACTTACGGTGCGTTTTCGTCAATGAATTATTTTGCAAGACTGTTCAGCAGAGATGATGGCGCATACCGGGATTTTATGCAAAATGTCGTTCAGCAAAAGGGTTGGAGCATTTTTGAAAACAGCGACACCTCCAGAATTTTTTGTACGCTGCACATAAAAAATGGCGTGGATTACAAGGGAAGCGCCGTGGTTATTGCAGAAATCGATGCATCGGATATACGCAGCATCATTAAAAATATTTATGACACGTCAGAAACCATTATTTTTCTGCGCGTCAAGGGAACGGACATGCGGCTCAGCCATGCAGGCGGGGATGCGGAGGATTTAATCCATTCGTTTTTATCCGGAAAATTAAATCATTATATTCTATTAACCAATAACAGTGGTGTTTCGAGCATAGAATACTGTCAGATTTTAAAAGAAAATTATTTTGACAAGGTATATTTTCATCTCATTGCCATCATGATCATCAACATTCTCCTTGTTATGATGATATATGGGTTAACCTTGTTTTTGTTTATAAAATATCAATACAAGCCGATCACCGATGTCATTATCAGCTATGAAAAAAACCTTAAAAAGTCCAAACAGCCAATGACAAATGAGGTTCAGCTTTTAAAGATGTATTCAGAGGTTATACTGGAAACCAAAAGAGATGTGAATGAAAAATTATCGTTTGTCGCCTTGTTAAACAGTCGCAGTGATGAATACGACAACACCGAAAAAATAAAGCAGCTGGGGCTCGATCAGTGCAAAAAAATGAGAGTAATCAGCATTTTGCCGCAAAAGGAAGGGGTTTCCGCATTATATGGCAGAGGCTTTAAAACAGAAAATATTAAGACGATTATTTCCAATGTTTTTGAAGAAGTCATCGGTAAGTTTTCAAACTTTATAAGCGTGTATATCAACGGGCAGTTTATCTGCGCGATGTATGATTACGCGTTTGAAGAAAGTGAGTTTGAAGAAGAAATCGATAACGCATTGAGTATGATAAAAAAGCATTTCGGACTTAAAATTGCGGTCGGTTTGGGAGAAGAGGTTTATCATGCAAACAACATAAATTTATCTTATGCCTCCTCCAGAGAAGTGATTGCGTTTATGAATTTTTATGATCTCGACGGCCAAATGTTTTTTGAGGATTTATCGACGAAAAAGGTTGATATAAGCGAAATGTGCCGGGCGGTCGAAAGCGTGATGAAAAGCAAGGAACCGGAAAAACTGGATGACTGTATTGACGGCATTATCCGTTACTACAAGAAAAATTACATCTCGGTAATACGGCTGAAGCATGACATGCAGCTGATTGTTTCAAACATCCGGATGTCTTTTGTGAGCAAGGACAATGTCTGCGAGGACGCCTATGCGCACACGGATCGTTTTGAGTCATTTAGTGACTATAAGCAGGGCATCATCAATTGCTTAAAATGGATCTTGTCGCTTGGTGAGGAAGAGGATAAGAAAACCAGTTTTAAGGACCGGATCATATGCAATTACATTGAAGAGAATTTTCGAAATCACGATTTGACCAATGCTGCAATAGCAGATCGTTTTGACATGAATCCTGCATACCTTTCAAGAATTTTTAAACAGGAAAATGGGAAAACCGTAACCGACTATGTCACGGAATTGCGTGTTGAAAATGCAAAGAAAATGCTTATTACTACAGTAAAAACGGTGAATGCCATTGCAGAGGAATGCGGTTTTACGAATATCCATACGTTTATCAGGGTGTTTAAAAAGTACACGGGAACCACGCCGGGCGTATTTCGTAACACGAATCAATAAGCCTGTGATACAGCGCGGCTATCGGACGTGTAGAAATGAGGGATTTTGATGAGACTTGATTTTAGAATTGATTTTGGATACCAGTATTTATATTCAAGAAGACATTACCATGCAACGTACTTATGGGACGGTGAATTGGTTGTCGAAGACGGAGAGATTTTAAAGACATACCAACTGGATTATCCGGTGATTTGGTACGGGCCGGGACTTTGTGCAAAAGAGACCGCCTTACCTGCGCCAAAGTGGAAAATAAGGACAAAGAGGGGACTTGCCGGGGTTCGTTTTGAGGCGGAGGTCAATGATAACACGGTTTTTCGTTTAAAGACCACATCCTTTGAGGCTTGTTTTCGGGCAAGCGATATTATGGAAAAGGGGAGACTGGATTACGCGGTAGGGCCAAAATACGTTAATTGCTCTGTTATTGTCACAAAAACAGATTATTTGTGGTTCAGAGAAAAACTGATGGAAAACGAAGTGGAATATGATAGCACAAAATTAGGGCTGCCTGTGCATCACTGGGCAAGAATGAAGCTTGCATGGCTGAATCACGGTGCCTCGGTGAAGTGGGAATATAATGTCAAGGAGAAAGAAAAGGATTACCTGGAAACGCTGATACATATTGTGGCAATGGCGGTTCCGGAGTTTTCGGCAGAAAAAGAGACGCAGGTTAGCGATTACATACCGCTTGAAATACTGTGCGACGGAAAAGTGGTTTGCAGTTTCAAGAGGTATTACAGACAGCATGACTTTTTTATGCAGATTTTAGAAGATGAATGGCGAAGAATATCGGTTCCGTCCGGCCCCCATGTTTTTGAATTAAAAAACAATCACAAATCACTTTGCCTTGGTATTTCGAGGATAACCATGAAACCGTGCGAATATATGCATGGACAATTAAGCATTCCAAAATGGGCGCTCAAGAATGAAGCAATGATCGGTAAGGTGTTTGCTGCATACGATGACGTTATCAAACTCTGTGAGCCGGCCATGGAGCTTTCATGTCAAAAGGGATGGAATGAGTTTTCATTTGCGTTTTCGGAATGCGGAATAAGAAAAGTGATGACGGAAAATGATTGTGCCGAGATAGAGATTTTGGATTGTGAAGAGGAAAAATACCCGATTAAGGTCGGCTATGATATGACAACGGTTCCGCACGATGACAGCGGATTTATGGATGATCTTTTGGATTATACATACAGGACACGACTTGGAAATTATATTGTTTTCAGAAATTTTCATCCGCCGGCAGGTGAAAAGAATTGGCAGCGTTACGGGGAATTTTGTTTGCGGCACCATATCTATGTTTCGAGCTGCACGGAATATCAAAACGGAGTACTTGCAAAAGCATCGGGAAAAATGTTTCACGACTGCGGATTGCATGAGTATCCGGGCGCTGTTTATGCGCAAGATCCCAAAGCACCTTATGCATCGGATAACATGAAAGAGGCCTCGGAAAAGTATATTCGTTTTTTGAAGAAAGAACTGGATAACATTCACAAGGTTTCTCATACCGCCGCCTTTGGCGATGCGTCCGGCGGAATAAGGTATTCGTTTTTGGCCGGCGCTGATTTTGTGCGTGCAGAAACAATGGTTCCTCATACCATGAGCCTGTTATCCCAGACAAGACCGGCGGCAGAGGCCATCGGAAAAGGAAGATGGGGCGTGCATATAGCAATTCAGCACGGTCAGCAGCCCTATCATGAAACGCACCTCGGACAGTATTTCTTGGCGCTGATGCAGCCGTGGGCAATGGGCGCAGAGGTGATATACGAAGAGGATTCCCTTTTTAATTTATTTAAAGAAGAGAGACAGGCATGGGATGATTTGCTGACAAAGGGAAAGCGAAACATGACGAGGTGCTTTTACAAATTTGCAAAAACGCATCCGCGAAGAGGAAAAAACAAGAGGAACATTGCATTTTTGGAAGGCCGATATGCGGCGCCGTTTAACGGATTTATTTGTGACAGTGAGCAGGATCCCCATTATAGCGTTTGGGGAGCATTCGGAAATGATGCGTCGGAGTGGGGGCATGGCCAACCGGAAAAATGCAGACAAATTTTAGACGTGCTGATGCCCGGCGCAAGCACGCATCCGCTGAGACAAAAAATTGAGAAGAGAAGATTTTATTTTTCGGGAACGCCGTACGGTGACTTTGACTGTGTCCCCGCCGAGGCCTCGGAAGAATATTTTGAAAATTATAAGCTTATTTTAAACCTTGGATGGAATACGGCGCTCAATACGGATTGTGATAAACTGAAAAGTTATGTTAAGGCCGGCGGAGTTTTGCTGACAGGGCTTCCGCAGTTCAGCACCCATATAAAACGCGATTTTTTAAAGGATATGGAGGATCTGGCGTTCATTTACGATGGTGACTTAACCGGCCTGTGCGGAATCAAGGTCATGGGCAAGGGAAGTGTATATTCGGGACAGTGGAATGCGAAAGACCGCGAAAAAATGACAGAGTCCGATCTCTCGGCAATGCCCAATGATTTTGAGGGCGAGGACGGAGCGGGTCATCTTGCCAATGTGGAACTTGCCGGCGCTGAGGTTATTGCGTGGGACAGCGCAAGCGGTGAACCCATGCTTGTAAGGAAAAAGCTGGGGAAAGGATACGTTTATACGTTTACGTTATGGGCATATCCGGGACATGAGAAGTTTCAGAGATTTTGTGCAACATGGGTTGAAAAATTGGCAAAGGAAACGCTGCGTGAGATCTCGGTGGAAGATGCCTCTAGAGAGGTGTTTTGGACGGTCTGGGAGACAAATGATGAAAAAATAATGATGTTTTTAAATACAGACTGGACAGAAAAAGGAAATATAAAAAACATCAGGCTGACTGTGGGTGACAAAAGTAAAAACATTGACATCAAAGAAAGAATGCTCACAGTAGCTTGCGCCGCAAAAAACGGAACGTTGCACATAAAAGAATTTTCTTTAGACAGCGAATAACAGTTGCTTTTACAGAACTATACAAAAAGAGAAGGGGTGTATGTTATGAAGGTATTTGTGTCAATACCACAGGGGAACGGAGCGTATCCGTTTGTTGATAATACGGTAAAAAAATATATGGAAGAAAGACTGGAGGTAAGCTATTCGCCGTATCGTACAGCGGTGACGCCGGAGCAGTTTACTGAACATGTAAAGGATTGTGATGCGGTGATTACCGGCTGGGGGCATCCGCAGATTTCCTATGACATGGTAAAGGGTACAAACCTGAAGTTGATTGTACATACCGGCGGCAGTGTAGGTAGTCTGGTGACAAAAGATATTTATGAAAACGGGATTCGGGTACTTAGCGGCAATCTTATGTATGCAGAGTCGGTTGCAGAGGGCGTCATGGCTTATATGCTGATGGGACTTAGAAGACTGCCGGATTACGTATACCGTTTAAAAAACGGTGGCTGGAGCGAGCCCGGGGATTACTCGAAAGGCTTGCTTGACCGGACAGTTGGCATCATTGGCTTTGGAACGATCGCAACCTTTTTGGTAAAAAAACTGCAGGTGTTTTCTGTAAAGATTAAAATCTATTCATCCTATCCGGTCGATGCGGAGATTTTAAAGACGTGCAATGCGGAACAGGTATCGCTGGAGGAGGCGCTGCAATGCGATATCGTTACGCTTCATTCAGCCATGAACGAGAGAACGGAAGGAATGATCGGCGCGGAACAATTTAAACGCATCAAAGACGGCGCGCTGTTTTTAAATACAGCAAGAGGCAGAATTGTGGACGAGCCGGCGATGATCGAGGCGCTGAAAGAAAATCGCTTTGACGCTGTCCTTGATGTATATTACAACGAACCGTTAGAGGCGGATAGCGAGCTTCGAAAACTGAAAAATGTATACTGTGTGCCGCATATGGCAGGACCGACTATCGACAGACGACCGGTTATTACTATGCGACTGGTGGATAACCTAATGCTTTATCAAGAGGGAAAAGAAATGCCGCTTGAAATTGATGAGGAACACGCAGCACGAATGACGGTTGGCGGTTGAGACCAAAAAAACAGATAGCGGGTGAAGATATGGTTTTTAAACAGTGTTTTAGTACGGTCGCGTGTATGAATGCGGATTATGAGACGGTCATTGCGGCGTGTAAAAAATATCATATTGCAGGGGTCGAGGTAAGACTCGGCAACGATGGCAGTGTGTTTGGCATGACAGAATATACAGACATAAAAAGAATCAAGGATGAATTTGAAAAAAACAGACTTGTGATAACGGATTTGGGCAGTTCGGCCTGCTTTATGGGTTATGATAAGCAATCCGTCAAGAATATGCAGCCTGTGATTGACAAAGCGGCGGAGATCGGTTGCAGAGGAGTCAGAGTGTTTCTCGGCAATTTTGCCGTGCGCGTTAATCCGGATAGACCCGAACCCGATTACCGCGGAATCGTTAAAGCGCTGGCGGAAATATGCGATGATGCAAAGAAAAAGGATGTTGAGATATGGGTGGAAACGCATAACGAGTTTGCAACCGGTAAGGTGTTAAAACGCCTTTTACAGGATGTCGATCGGGAAAACCTAAAGATTATATGGGATGTGATTCATCCGATTGAGGACGGCGAGACGATCGAGGAAACGTGGAATCAGATCGGCAAAAGCATTGCACATGTGCACATCAAGGACGGTATCAACCGTCACGATCCTTTGTGGCATGACTTTCGATATACCCGTCTTGGCGAGGGAGAACTTCCGCTCTATGAACTGCTTGATTTACTGAAAAATGTCGGCTATGACGGTTATCTGTCCCTGGAGTGGGAAAGCGCATGGCGTCCGGAATTACAGACACTTCCGCAGGATTTGGACTATATACTTACACAATATAATGATTTTCTTGAAAGTTATAGACGGAAGTAGACCGTTTGCTGCGCATAGCGGTAAAAGGTGAAGTTTATTTTTAAGAAAGTAAACGGATAAGATATTATAAAAATTAGGAAAGAGGGGTGGCACCGAGACGGTTGCTCGGCAATCCTATGATAAATGATGACAGAACAATAGAAGAATTTTTTACGGGATATCTTGAAGTGGTAAAGGATGGCGAATATAATTTTCTTTATCGTTTTGGGATGAAGCAAAGAGCATTCTACGAAAAAGAGGGCGAGTTTTATGGGATGCAAAGCCGATTTGCAGCCGGAATCGTGCTCTCTACATCGGAATGCGAGAAAATATCCTTTGACATCATTTGTAAGAGTGCCGAAAAATATTCTCTCAGCGTGATTCATGATGGAATCGAGGAAGAACGTGTGTTTGAAAAAGCCAAAAATCATCTTGAACTCGCATTTCATAAAGAAGATGTTTCACTATATTTTCCTCACGGCGCGGAAATCGGAGTCAAGAATATAGAAGTCATCGGAAATTGCTGCAAAGCGAGCAGAAATATATTGTCCTTCGGTGATTCGATCACACAGGGCTATTTGATTACAGAGCCGGCAGCGGCCTATACAGCAGCGCTTGGGCGGCAGTTTCATGCGAACGTTTATAATTTTGGTGTAAGCGGATACTTTATCCGTAAAGGAATTCTGAATGAGCTTGATGTTATGCCAAAGCCCTATATGGTCACGTTTGCTTACGGAACCAATGACTGGCATTTTGAAAAGGACTATACGGCCGATTTGCCGGAAGTATTTGCAAAGCTGCATAAAAGATTCTCTGATGTGCCGATTTTTGTCATTTTGCCGATTGCGAGAATGGATGAGAAAACGGTCGTCAATAAGCTTGGAACATTAACGCAGGTAAGAGAGGCAATTGCTGCTGAAGCTGCAGGATACAATCATTTTTACGTGTTGCGATGCGGTAATCAAATCGATCCCTCAGCGGATTTATGCCCGGACGGGATACATCCGCACAGTGACGGCATGCGCAAACTGGGAAGATGCTTGACAAAGGAAATCAGAGCGGATTTACAGTTATCATTGTAATGTACAATTGGGCATAGAAACAAACGTATAGAGGAGTAGGAACATTGTACATCAAACAGGATTTGATAAATGATTTAAAGAAAATGAGTTTTCAGCCTATCGATACGGTGCTTGTACATTCATTCCTGAACTTTTTCGGCGCAGAGAGGGCGTGATCCGCTCGCTTTCTGCGACCCATTCGGTGGCGGCATTTGGAAAAGATGCAAAGGTGTTTTGTGAAGGAAACGAAAAGGTCAAAACATCGCTTGGCTGGGACTCACCCTGGGGCAGATTTTATGACAGAAATGCAAAAATACTTCTGTGGGGACAACCATTTTGGTGAAATATTCGGAAAATTATTGAGAACAGGAGTGTGAAAAATTGGATATTACATTGTGGGAGGATAACATTGCATATTTTCACGAGGGGTTTGATACACCCAATTCAATGACGGCATATCTGATTCAGACCTGGCAAAAGGTGCCGGCAATTGTTATATTGCCGGGCGGTGCGTATACCGGCAGAGCCGAACACGAGGGAGAGTCGATTGCAAAATATTATAACAGCATGGGAATGCATGCATTTGTCGTGAATTACAGAGTCCTTCCCAATCGGTTTCCCTGTGCATTGGCGGATGCGCAGCGTGCGATAAAAATTTTAAAAAAGCGTGCGGACGAATATGCGATTGATACCGAAAAACTGTTTGTGATCGGATTCAGCGCAGGCGGGCATCTTGCGTCATGCATTGCCACCATGGAGGACGTAAGCAAAATCGGTGATTCGTATGACAGTATTTCTCCGTGTGTAAGCGGAGTGATTTTAAGCTATGCGGTCACTTCCGCGTACAGTGAGGATGGAGAAACTGCTGCTGAATGCATTATGAATATATCGGACAAGACGGCAGAGGCGGTCGAAAAATTAACTACATACAAACAAATCAACGAAAAAACGCCTCCGTGTTTTATTTGGCATACTGCCGAGGACGATATTGTGCCGGTGGAACACGCATTAAAATTTGCTATTGGATTAAAGGAAAAAAGTGTTCCTTTTGAAATGCATGTTTTTCCAAAAGGGCCGCATGGGCTTGGTTTGGCAAAGTTTTATAAGGATGTATCGGAGTGGACGCGTTACAGCGTGGAATGGATGCAAAATCATTTTTAACACATTTTTATAGAGACAGCGGCGAAAGCCAAGACCGGATAAGGAAGTAATTCGAAAAATATAAAAATTAACTGAATTGGTATAGCAATTTCAAGAAATTAAGCCCGAATATACAAGAAAAATCGGGTGTGAAAGGGCAATCCCTCATTTTGTGTAAACCTCAAATTAGGCTCCAAAATGATCATATAATCTAAGTGTTTTTTGTGGGCTGAGAGCCGGATTTCGGCTTTCAGCCCTTAGTTGTAATATAGCATGGAATTGCCTGCCGGCATGTCAAGGGCGCCCTCGCAAGAGGGCGTTTATTTCACCCTTGATTTG
>URTH01000015.1 GCA_900550775.1 uncultured Eubacteriales bacterium
GGCAGCGGCGCTCGCACGCGGCGCAACGGTTACCTCTCTCGACAGTTCTACCGTATCTAACATATCACCGTCATAGACTGCCAGAACCAGAACCGCGCTTGCCGCCGTATCGGTGTCATTGTAAAACAGCGCATTTGCCGTAAGGTTTCCTGCAGTAACTGCGGACACGGGGTTTCCTGCCTCGTCGGTAAGGGTCAGCTCTGCAAGCTGCAGCACCGGCGCTACCGTTTTAAACTTCAGATTGTCCATCACATAAAAGCTGTTCGATTTCCAGTTATAAATCCGCAAGTTATAAAACGCATCCTCGCCGTTTTTGATGGGCTGACTGTCCACAAGAAGGTTGCCGTCCACATATAACGAGCAGGTCTTTGTACCAAGGTCAAACGCAAAACGCAGATGATACCATTTTCCGGGGGTCATAGCATAACGGCCGTTGTATCCGCCGATCCCGGCGCCGCCGCTCTCGATGTTAAAGCCCTCCGCTTTGGTCGCGTTGTTCCCGATCAAGTTGGTCGAAACCCCGTAGGATTTATTCACTTCTGTACTCGGATCGCTGCCGAGATAAAAATCCGCCTCCATCACATAGCCGGTATCGGCGCAGCTGTTCGGCCGCGCGATCTGAAGATACGGCTGCGCGCCCGACGCCCCGTGTGCAACCTTCAGCGCCGCGCCGTGCGCCTCGTCAATAACATTCTCGCCGCTCAGCAAGGTAATCGTTCCGGCATTTTTCACCAGCTGAACATCCGTCGGCACGCCGTCCGAAAAATCGGTGTCGATAAACGCCGGATTATACTTTGTCGTATCCAGCTTTGAAAGCCGCACATTATCGATGGCGTATTCGCCATTCTTCTTCCAGTTATAGATGCGGAAGTAAGCAAAATCCGAAACCGCTGCCGGGAATGCGTAATCCTTTGCAAGCAGTTCTCCATTCACCGAGAGACTGTATACCGAATTTAAAATATCAAACTCCAGCTTGAGCGAATACCACTGTCCCGGCGTTACCTCTTTCAGCTTTACATTCTTTGAGCCGTTCGGCAGGCCGATATAACCACTTTCAATATTAAATCCGTTGACCTTGGTATTGCCGTCCTTGCTGACAAAGTTGGTGGATACGCCGTACTCGGCGCCGGGGCGGAAGTCCGCCTCCAGCACATAGCGCGATCCCGGCGCACCGCCCTGAAGCACCAAATACGGCATGCCGCTGCCCGGCATTGCAACACGCAGCACCTTGCCATGTCCGTCCGCGGTACTGTCAACGCATTCAATGGTTCCGTCCGTCTCACGGACGGGGGAGATGGGCGCCGGAACCGTGCCGTCATCAAAGTTTGCGTCAATCACCGAGAGCCACGATGCCGATGTTGCCGCGCCGCTGTATGTTACATGGACTGTTACGGTATCGGATTTTGCCGTAAGTCCTGCGCTATCGGTAACCACTGCATAGATCGAAAGATTACTGTTGCCCTGCGGTGTATAGGGTACGGCATACGGCGCCTGATAACAGGTGCCTGTTTTTTGGTTGTTGACATAAAAATCTACCTTCTCGATTCCGGCGGTCGCACCCGTCTGTGCCTGGATCGAAACGGTCTCGCCGGAGGTGACGGTTCCGCCGCTCACCGGCGCGGTGATCCGAACGGTAACGTCAGATCTGTTTTGTGCAATAAAGCGCAAGTTATCCACGTAAAAATCGCTCGTCCATGAGAAGAGAATCATCCGCTGAAAATCCGTCAGCGAAGAAGTGATGGTATATCCCTTGGCAAGGCAGGTCATGGCAGAGCCGCTCTCACCCACATAAAAATCATATTTCTTGGTATTGGGATAGATAACCAGCTTGGTGCTATACCAAACATTTGCCTGATAGCTCACACCAAGTTCCTTAGTTGTTCCGTTGTCCTTGGCCTTGAATTGACCGCGGTCAAACATAGGGCCGTCTGTCCAGCCGCTCTCAAAAACAAAGTTGAAACCGCCGGCGATGTTACTCAGCGCATAAACATCCGCCTCTACAACGTACATCAGCGCGCCCTTTGCATCGTTTGTCATTTTCGCCTGCTGACCGGCGGCCACTTTCATGCTCAAACCATGCGCATCGTCCACTTTTTCGGTTACGAGCGTGCCGGTATTGGGGAAAACCGTGTTCGGAACCCCATTTTCAAAATCCGTGTCCACCATAACGATGTTTTCGTTTGTCCCCGCCGCCATGATCAGGGACGGGCACCATACCGTCAGAAGCAAGCACAGGGTGAGGCATACCGCGGTTGTTTTTGCAAAAAATCTTTTCATCACAACAATCCTCCTTGTATGATATTACATTTGATTTATCCGGGGGGCGGAGAAAAACCTCCGCCCATTTTTTATTTTTCGCCTTTTGTCAGCGCGCCGAACTCGGTCACGCTATTCCACTGGTTGTCACTGTTTCCGCTTCCCACATAACGGAGATACCGGCCGGATGTGCCGCCCTCGATCTCCACAATCTCATAATCGTCGGCGATCATGGACGACTTGCCCGTATACACCGTCTTAAAGTCTACGCCGTCATTGGAAACCTGCAGGCTGAACCGATATATACGGCTGCCGCTGTTCATCCACGCCAGGCAAACCGCAGAGATGCAAACGCTCTTTCCGTAGTCTAGCTGAATCCAATGATCGCCCTCTGCCGCCCAGCGGGTATCCAGCTTTTCATCCGTCACGTTGGCCTCGACATTCAGCGGCTCCGGTACGGCGCTGGCCGTTGCGCGCAGCGGCTCGTATCTGTGATAGCCCTTGACATCCTGCAGCGGGCCGGTACGAAGCAGCGGAATCGTCTGGAACGTCACGGTATAGTAACTGTACCGTTCGGGCGATGACGGATTGTAAACCTTAAACTTCGTCACGCCGTCCTGTGCCGTACGCTCAACCGTCAATCCCTCCTGCGCCTTTGCGGTGACCTCCTGTGCAGTATCTCCCTCATTCAGCTTTTGCGTATAATCCTTTTGCTTGGGATTAAAGTCCGTAAGCGGTACGTCGCCAACCGCAATCTCAGCCAGCTGCGGCATTTCTTCCAGCGTTCCGTCCGGAATCGACCAGTCGGCCATCGGGATGTCCTCCATCACGGTATTGCCGACCGGCTCATCCGCCGGGGTCAGGCGCATCTGAATCGTCACATTGCCGGTCGCCTTCATCTTGGCGTACAGCTTTTTGTAGTTGGCGTTGTCCGCCTGTCCCTCTGCAACCGGGGATGTTGCAAGCGGTACAGCCTGCATGTCGCCAAGTTCATAACCCGGTACATTGGCAGTAAATTCAAGTTTCATCCGCTTGCCGTTCTGGGTCAGCATCGCGCCGTAGTCGGTATATTCGATCTCGACGCCGGCCGGCATATGCATAAACCAGTAAATCTCAGAATTCGGCGATACCAGCCGGATTTCATCCCGTACCGTAAAGCTGCGGCGGTTGTTGTCCATCTTATAGCCGCGCTTGTATTCCTCCGCGCCGGCATAGGCGTCGGTCAGGTTCAGCACGGCAAAGCCGCCCTTATCCTTGGATTCGATCTTTTCGACCTTACAGGTGGAATCCACCATACCGCCGGTCTGATCCGGGTTGATCACCACACAGTTATGTCCCTCGGCACGAACGCGGTAAACCAACTCGCGGTTATTGATATACTGCGACACGTTATAGGTAAGATCGTCCGATCCGAGATCTAACGCCCACTTTTCGCCCAGGCCGTAGTACACAAAGCTGCCGCTGTCGACATGGTAGTGGTTGACCTTTAGCCGGCCGCCGTGGAAGGAACCGAACATCTCCTGCGGATCGTTCCAGTCACTGTGGAAGTTGACAAGCTCTGTCCCTGCAAAATAGGAATCCGGCGGCATATTGATTGCGCCGTCCGGGACGGAACTGTCGTAAAACAGTACATTAAAGACCCAATAGCCGGACGCGTTGCCAAACTGCTGATACCGGCTGCGCATCGCCTGGGTAAGACCCGGATCGTGAAACCGTTTGCCAAGCCAGAATGCCCAGGGCAGAACCAGGTTTCCGCTGCCGCCGTCGTGGTAGCCGTTCGAGCCCTCCGGGCTGTCTACCGTAATGATATAAGAGCCGGTCTTTTCCATACCCTTTGCACAGGAGAGGTTATAGTCCGTGCCCAGCGCACTCTCCAGTGCGGACAGGTACATGGTGGTATACTTTAAGGCATAATCCCAGTAATTGGGTCCCTCATCATAGCCGCCGTCCGGGGCAAAGGTATCAAAATAATATTCCGTACCGCGTACGCCGTAAGATAAAACCTGGTAGCAGATGTCCGGTCTGACGTCCGCAATCGCAAGTGCGCCCAGGCCGACGCCGCCGCTGCACACGACATTCCAGTTCATGGTGGCGTTTGCCCAGACCGTGCTGGAGCCGCCAACGCCGGTATATTCATTCAGCGCCGGAGTCAGCGCCATCTCTACCAGCGCGTCCTCCATCACCTTGCGCTGCTCTGCCGACCACGCGTCATAAATCCAGTCATAGCCCATGGCAACCGCCGCGGACATCTCGCCGACATCCAAAAAGTGCTGCGTGTTCCAATCCGGGAAGCTGCAGACCGCGCTGAGCTCCACCCACGCCCGATCTACATACTTTTGATCGCCGGTCATCTGATAAGCAAAGCCCAGATTTTGGAGATTGACCAGCGCACGGCGGCTCTGCTGCAGCAGACGGAAGCCTTCCAGCTTATGCTGCGCCGGCTCGGTAGATAACGTCCCGTCCGCCAGGCGGATGATATCGTCCACCCATCCTTTGACAACGGCGTTTTCATTCTCCTTCCATTGCCGCCGAATCCGGTCAAAGTCCGCCTTGGTTGCCATCACGCGCGGATGGCCGGCAGCCTTTTTGGTAAGATCCGCCTGAATCTGTTCGGCCGACGGGCGGTCATAGGTGAGATAGCCGTTGGCAACCACCGCCTGCGTATCCGTCATACGGACGGTGCTGTCGGAGATGATGGCAAGCCCGTGCATGTCATAAAACATCTTTTTGCCAAGGCCGTCCTCTAAAACCGAACGCATCGGCACCATACCGTAATCGCCGGAAAGCGCCGCCGCGCAGTCGGCCTGTACCTCCTTGCCGCCGACCTGCATCTTATCGGAGCCGACCGGAATGGAGATATTGTCGCCGAGCAGGATTTTTTGTCCCTCTTCCTGCCAGCCGACATCCAGACTCAGTGCGTCGCCGAGCGCCCTGGCGGAGATTAAGATGTTGCCGCTAAGGTCGTACTCCACCGGCCCTGTCAGTTTTGACTTTTCATTGTTTTTATAAAGCGTGCCGGAGCTGGTCTGTATCGCCAGCTTGCCGCGCAGAAGATTGATCCCCTCGGTGCTGTCCGGGAAGATCGAACCCCTTGTCGTGGGATCCAGATCCGGCAACTCGTCCAGAACGGTCTTACTGTTGTACATTCTCAGATTATCAAACCCAAAGCTGCCGTTGCCGCCGGCAGATGCTAAGTGACAGCGCATCAGGCTGATCTCGCCGCTGAAACGGTCGCGGTTTTGCATGGGGACGTTTTCATAGGCAAGGTTACCGTCCACATACACGTCCACCGTCTTTTGCACCAGGTCAAACCGGGACGCCAGGTGCAGCCACCGCCCGGAGGCAAGCGTGCCGAGCTCCGCCCCGTTGGGGTAAAACATGACCTTGTTGTCACTGTTTACCAAATAAATATAGGAAAGTACGCTGCTTGGGTCACGGAAGTAAACCTCCAGCCGCGCTCCCTTTTTCGGCAGGGTGAGATCCATCTCCAGCACCAGATACCGGGACGTAATCGAGCCGGAATAATCCATGTGCATATCATCCGTGGAATTTTTCGTCATTACCAGGTACTTGTTTCCGTTTTCCTCGGTTCGAAATTCAAACTCGTTACTCTTTTTTGCCATGCCCATCGACAAAGATCCCTTTTCGTAGTCATCCAGCAGATAATAGGTCACCGCGCCGTTGTCCTCCGGCTCCTGATACGCGATCACATCCGCATTAAACGCCTTTTTCGGAAAATCGGTGCGCAGGGTATCGCCGCTGTTAGCTCTCAGGTTATCCACATACAAACCGGACTTTTCCTCCATCGGAATCGCCGCCAGCTTGACGCCCTTAATCTCGCCGATTCCGGCCTTGAATTTGATGCCGGATGCCGCCTCTCTGCCGTTGATGTAGACCGCGTACCGGCTGTTGGCACGGTCACAGGTCACCGTGGTGAATCGGCCGACGGAAATTCCGCCCACCGGCTTTCCCTCGTGGGTGAAAAGGCCGCCTTCAAACCGTCCCTCTTCGTCATAGCTTCCCTTATAGGTAAGCAGTGTCTGCTCTGCGCCGCCCGTATCGATCAGGGTAAGACTGACCATTACGGGCGCGCCGTCAAACATCATGTCGGCGCTTACGGCAAATTGATCCGCAGTGTCAGAAAATTCTGCCGTGACCTTAGAGCCCTGGGAACGCGCCGGCAGATAGAGCGCCTTATTGGTGTCGGACAGTTCTACCGCGCGCACGCCGTCCTCTCCCTCAATGCTGAGATAATCCGGCGCCGCGTTGGTTACCGCATCTTCAAAGGTCTCGTTGAGCAGGATTTTTCCGCGTTCCGCCGCAGAGACGGGCAGCGCATATCCTGCAAAGGTGATGGCTGCCGCCGTGAGCCATGCAATCCATTTTTGCATTAATCTTCCTCCTCCTTTACTCATAGATCACCAAAAGCTGACCCTGAAAGTGATTGTTGTGCCGCAGAACAGCAAAGCTTGGATCATCCGACCGGAAGGTCCTGACCTCATTCTGAGTGCCGATTCTTATATTGTCCCGTTTGGTGTCCACCACCACGATGCTGCCCGGCATCGAGAAGTTACATAACGATCCCCAGCTGAAGTTTGCCGTCTCCTGCGGATTGCCCGTCTTGGACAGGTACAGGTAACCGCCTTCCGCACTGTAAATCCTCCCCATATGGTAGCCTGCCTCATGGTTTGAAGTAGTTGCGTTAAAAATTCCGCTGTTAACCGGGCCGTCCGCGCCGTCATAATCCACCGTGATCGAGCGAATCTCACCGTTTGGGTAGGTCAAAAACCGAATAATATCGCCGCGGCTTAAGATCTTGCCGGACGGCTTTTCGATCGACACGTCCTCGGCGGCAAGATAACTGGTATAGGCGCCGTTTATAATCATGTGAATCTCGTGATAACCGCCCTCACGTTCTGCCACATAGTCTACCACGGCAGAGGAACGGTTGTTCATATTACTGTCAAAGGCGCTGTCGCTCCGATACACCAGTGCGCCGGCGCTGCCTACCCGGTTTAAATCATAAATCTCCATCGGATAAGCCGTTCCATAATACAGGTTTAAATCCGAACAGGTTACCACCGCATAAGCGTCATCCTGACTCTTGCTGCCGTTTGGATCGGTAGGCGTCACAAAAATCACACTGCTGCCGATGTTGGCATAGGGGAAAAGCATTCTTGCGTTGCCGCGCCAGGTGGGCGGCGTGGTATAGGTATACCGGGTAAGGCTGTTATACGGCTCCTTTTCCTCTCCGATTGCCGTGCTGCCGGCAGCGACAATCTCTGCGGTGTCAATACGGCGGATTTTACCCTCTCCGTCTAACTGATACCGCACCAGCTGCGGTGTTCCTACCACATTTAAAACCAGATTTTCGTCCGACGAAACCCGCCCGTTATTGTCCAGGTAAATTTTTTCTGCCAGCGTGAGTTCCTGGATTTTGCCGCTTTGGGTCAGCATTCTGACCCGTACCGTGCGTGAGAATCCGGGTTCTACTGCGCTTTGGATTAAAAATCCATAGCTCATCGCATTGTTTCCAGGCGTCAGCGAAACCAAACGCCCGTTATCGGAGGCAAAAACCGCCTTCATGCCAAGCTTAATCGGAAAGTTCGCCAGAAGATAGCCGGATGCCTGATGGGTCTTTCCGTCAATCTCTATCTCGCTTTCCTCGGTGCGCAGCGCGGTCACCGATCCCGAAACACTGCCAGTCACCGGCCGGATTTCCACAAACATGTTATCCTGTGCGGCCTTGACTGCCAGCACGTCACCCTGGCCGTACTGCTGCCAGTAGATACTCTCGCCGCTCTCGTCCACGGCGCGGATTTCTGCATCCTGCTCGCCAAGGTTCAGCGTTTTGCCGGTATACTGATCGTAGATTTCACGTTCCATGTCATTAGCGCTCTGCACCACAAAGTAGTCGGTCTGTTCCACCCAGATGACGTCATAGACGTTATCGTCATTGTTATCCACCAGGGTGATTTCCGTCTCTAACGTTGCAATGTTCACACCGCTGTGCTGCGGCAGCGCACGGCCGTTAAAGATAAAATCATAGCCCCGAAGGAGGGTGTACTTCTTCGGCTTTTTTGCGTCCTCTTCATAGACTGAGATCTTTTGACCCTCAAACTCTGCGATATCGTCACCGCAAAAGGTGATGCTGCGGTTTTGATACGGCACCGCTGCCAAAATCTCATCTTTTGCGTCACCCTCGCGATAAAGGGCAATCACATTCCGGCCGAGCAGCGCCGGATCCGGCCGATTTGCCGAAAAGCTTCGGTCATCAATGCGGAAGGTGTCTGACTTCAGCGTATCATCCGGGCCGGTCAGTCCGCTGTACGGCGTAGCCGTCACAATGCCCCGTACCTCTCGAATCCGATGATACACGGTAAGCAGGCTCTCGCCCGGAACGGCGTCATAGGTCTTTTTTTCTCCCAGCGCCCGAAGCTGCAGCATATCCGCCGACAAAATACGGTAAAGCAGCACGGCGCCGTCCCGGAAGGACAACGTTCCCTCCGTCGAAATGCCATTGTCAAATTCTAAGTCACCGGCAATGCGGCGGTATGCGGCCTTTGTGCCGCCCTGTGCCTCTGCCTTGACCCGATAGCCTGCGGCCGATACGCCGAGAATCATTGCATCCTCATAGGATATCGGTTCATCCGCTGAAAATTTAGAAAGTCTTGTCAGATAGTTTCTCTCAAACAGAGACTGTACCGCCCGTGCCGCCCAATGATTTTTGGGTACACTGTCCACGCACTGGGTGTCAGCCGACGCTGTCACTTCCATTCCGGCTGCCGCCGCCAGCGTATACGCAAACACGGCATAAGTCATACTGTCTCCCTCGCCGGGGGTAAAATAGGTATCGATGCCAAGCGTCTTAGTCAGCTGCTCTGCCAGCTGATAGTAGGTGTCCGTCTCTGCGCTCTGCGCTGCCGTCTCCTGTTCTGCGGCGCCGGCCGGCGCCGCTGTCAAAAGCAGCGCCAGGGACATGGCAAGGCACAGCGCCGGTCTTAATATCATTTTATATATGCTTTTCATTCCATTGCTCCTTTCATCCGCTACTGCAAATATGTCAGGGCCCGGCAAAGCATCGCTGCCGCCTCAGCCCGCGTTGTCAGGTCTTGGGGTGAAAACAAATTTTCATATCCGGTAATGATGCCGGCATCTGCCAGCGCGGCTACCGCCTCACGGGCATACGCCGCGATCTGATCCTGATCCGCAAACGCCGCGGTACCGCTCAGCACAATTTCGCGTGCCGAAAGCATCCGATACAGCATCACCGCCGCGTCCTGACGGGTGATCTCATCCTGCGGATAAAACGCGCCGTCATAGCCGCGGATGATTTCCGCATTGGCGCAGCGGAACACAAAAGGCGCAAACCAGTCAGAGTCCGTAACATCCGAAAACGGGTATGCGTCATCGCCTCTAAGTCCGATACTTTGCGCGATCAGCTTTGCAAACTCCGCACGGGTGACGGTCGTATCGGGACGAAAACTTCCGTCCTCATAACCGGCAATGATCCCGGCCTCGCTCAGCTGCTCTACCATGTCACGGCTCCAATGAAAGGTCATGTCCGTATAGCGCGGTGCGGCATCGATTTCTCCGGCGGTCTCTGCGTCCACCGCAAAGCTGCCGCCCGTACCGCCGCTGCCGCCGCTTACGCCGCCGGGTCGGCTGCTGCCGCCGCCACCGCCGCTGCCGCCGCCTGTGCTGCCGTCCGAAAGGCTTTGTGCCTCGGCAATCGCCTGCTCGTAGGCCGGCCGAATGGCGTCAAAGCGCTGCACATTGGCACGGTACAGCGCCTTCATGGCGTAGTCTTTTTTATAGGTAGAATCCAGGTTCTCATAAGCCGACAAATCCAGGCCGGCCACCCGGTAGTGCTTGTATACGGCATCGCGCACCCCGATATGATCCGTGGCTGCCCTCAGCTTTGCCAAAAACAGATTCTGCATATAGACATTGCCAAAGGAATCCCCGGTAAAGTCCGCCGCTTTTAAAAGGCCAAGAAGCTCCTTTTCCACCGCCGCGTCCAGATTTTTATAATCTGCCGGGTCTGAAATCTGTCCCGGGACATAGCGTTCAATGACAGCGGTCAGCGTTTCACCCTGCTTAATCTCTGCCGCGGCAAGCGCCTGGTTTAAGGTGTCCATCATGGAATCAAACACGTAGCCGCCGCCGGGGCGCCGCCCTGTCAAAATGGCGGCAATCTCACCGCCGCGGGCTTCAAACAATGCCGCATCGATGCCCAGCGTCTCCATATGATTGGAGAGAACTGTCTGCACCTCTGCCGCGCTGCGGCTCGCGTTGACCGCGTCCACAACTTTCTCGGTCTGGCTGCGGTTAATATAGGAAAAAACAGCGGTCGCCGTCTTTTTGCCGCTGGTGGCGGTAACCTCATAAATACCGCCGGGCATCGCATCGGGCAGCTGAAGCTTCTTTTCAAAGGTCCCGTCTGCCAAAGGTGCGGTCACGGTCAGCAGCGCCGTCTGATCTGTAAGGCTCGCCTCGGTGACGGTATCTCCCTTACGGGCAACCGACAGATAAACGGTCAGCGCACGCAAATCTGTTGTACCCGAGACAGTCAGCCGCTGAGAAGCCGTGTCAAAATAGGCCGAGACAGACAACGCCTCTTGTGCGGTCTCCTGTGCCGACGCACAGACAGATACGGCGGCCGCCGTCACCATCGCCGCACAACATAGTCTTTTCATGTTCATAAGGATTTCCTCCTGCATTAAGATAGCTGAAAAATGAGAATGTGAATGATATACCATCGGCAACCGGGAACAGCCGTGTCCCCGATCCGACCCGTATGACGGCCTGTCTGTTTCGACAGATCCGCCAATTGTTTTACAGTTTCTATTATACTTGTCTCCCTTTTAGAATGTAAATAGCTTTTTTATGGATCCGCATGTCGATTTTTTCAACTCTGTCCATGTTTTCCCTGATTTTTGGGGTTCTGGCCTTCTATTTTAAAAAACCGACATGCATTTTGGAGAAATCGAAATTTACATTCTAAGGATCGGATGCTACAATAGAATTGTGAATGTGAAACCAAAGGCAGGCTTTTTTTAGCCCTGTCGGGGACGGACGCATCGGTCTTTCCCTGCGGCCCGTAGAGGAAAGCAATTGGTGATTAAAAAGTGAAAATAGGAGGAAAACCATGAAAACGCTATCTAAGAAAAAGAGCTTGTTGACTGCCGCAGCGCTGACCGCCTCTCTGGCGCTGACCGCCTGCGGAACCGATACAAAAACCAAGGCCAGTGACCCCACCGCCTTAGACCAGGTAACCACGCCGGACACCTATCCCATTGAGACCGATGTGACCTTGCGCTACTGGATGCAGCTTCCGGCACAGGTTTCCGCGCAGGCCACCAGCATGAACGACACCGAGCTTAGCAAGTACCTCGCCGAGGAAACCGGCATCAAGGTCTCCTTTGAGCACCCGGTAGCCGGTCAGGAGGCCGCCGCATTTAACATTTTGCAGGCATCGGGCGATGCACCCGATATCATTGAATGGAGCTGGGCGGAATATCCCGGCGGTCCGCAGGGCGCGATCAACGACAAGCTGATTATCCCCTTGGATTCCTACATTGAAAAGGTATCCCCCAACCTCAAGTCGCTGCTCGAGGAGAATCCGGAATGGAAAAAATCGATCACAAGCAGCGAGGGACATATCTATGAATATCCGTTTATTAAGGACAATCCAACCCTTTTGACCTACATGACCTACACGGTTCGGCAGGATCTTTTGGACCGTGCCGGGCTGTCTGCGCCGGTAACCTTTGAGGACTGGGAAACCATGTTGTACAAATTTAAAGACATGGGCATAGCTTCTCCGATCTCCCTGCGGCTGACCAACTTCTATCTGCAATACTGCTCGCCCTTTACCTCCAAATTCGGCATTGTGGGCGGCTGGTATCAGAAAAACGGCAAGGTACAGTTCGGCCCGGCACAGGAGGAATTCGGCGACTATATCAAAATGCTCAAACGCTGGTATGACGACGGCATTTTAGACCGTGAATTTGCGGACATTACGCCCAACCGTATCACTGCCGGTGTCACCAACGGCAACATCGGTTCGCTGTACTGCAGCGTCGGCGGAGAGCTGGGCAACTATCTGAGCGCCCTACCGGCAGGCAGCAGCATCAAGCTTTCGCCGGTAACCGTGCCCGTAGAACGCGTCGGCGAGACGCCCATGTGGGGTCAAAAGGACTACCCGGTGGTTGACTGCGCCGCCATTTCTTATGATTCCAAGCACAAAGAGCTGGCCGCAAGATTCCTAGATTACGGCTACTCCGAAAAAGGAGAACTGACGTATAACTTTGGCCGCGAGAATGTCTCTTATACCTATCAGGACAGCGACAGAGGCAGCCATCTTCCGACCTACACCGCTCAGGTAACCGACAAAAACGCCAACGGCGGCCTGTCGCTGGCACAGGGCATTGCAAAGTACGCAAGAGCATGTTATAGCGGTCCCTTTGTACAGGATCTGGGATATCTCTACCAGTACTACACCCGTCCGGAGCAACAGGCAGCCTTTGATGTCTGGGGTTCGGACGCACTCAACTACAAGCTCCCCAAAAACTTAATCTACGAAGGGGACGAGGAGAGCCGCTTTAAAGACATCATGACCGCCGTAGATACCTATCGGGAAGAAAGTCTTGCAAAATTCATTGCCGGAAAAACGGACATCGGTCAGCTGGATAACTATTTTGCACAGCTGAAATCCCTTGGTATTGACGAAGCCATTTCGATTCAGCAAAAGGCCTATGACCGGTATCAGAGCTTAGCGGATTAGACTTTCGCAGCCGATTAGACTTGTGGGACACGGGCCGTTTTGGACTACCAAAGCGGCCCGTCATCCGCGGAAAGGACTCGATGACAGTATGAACCCAAAACCAATGACACGCCCCGCAAACGCCGGGGCCGCCGCACGGGGCGGCCGGCTGCGCAGCGATCTGCGCCGCAATTACAGTCTGTACCTGATGGTGCTTCCCGTGCTGGCCTTTTACTTATATTTTTGCTACAAGCCCATGTACGGAATCCTGATTGCCTTTCAGGATTTTAACTTTAAAGAGGGCATCTCCGGCAGTACCTGGGTCGGGCTGAAAAACTTTGAACGCTTTTTTTCCGACCCGTACTTTAACCGCAATATTGTCAACACCGTTGTCATCAGTGCGGCCAGCATTATCTTCGGATTTCCGGCGCCCATTTTGTTTGCCCTTCTCATGAACGAGATTGAAAAAAAGTGGTTTTTAAAAACTGTTCAGACCATCACCTACCTGCCGTATTTTATCTCGCTGGTGGTCATCTGCAGTATGGTGAAAAACTTTGTGGCGCCCGACGGACTGATTAACGGTCTTGTTGCCGCGCTTTCCGGCAGCGCCCCCGGCGAATCCTTGCTGGATAAGCCGCAGCTTTTTACCGCCATCTATGTACTCTCTGACATCTGGCAAAATGTCGGCTGGGGCTCGATCATTTATTTGGCTACCTTGGCCGGTGTCGACGCCGAGCTTTACGAGGCCGCAACCATTGACGGCGCCGGACGTCTGAAGCAGACCATCCATGTGACGATTCCCTCGATCATGCCCACCATTGTCATTTTGTTCATTCTGCGGCTGGGCGGCATCTTAAACGTGGGTTATGAAAAGATCATGCTGCTGACCAACGCCTATAATGCCGAAACCTCCGAGGTTTTGTCCTATTATGTATATAAAAAGGGCATCATGGGGACGGAATACGGACTTTCCACCGCAGCCGGCGTGTTTAATTCGGTCATCAACTTTGTGTTTCTTATCGCCACCAACGCCTTAAGCCGCAAGCTGAACGAAACCAGCTTGTGGTAAATCACCCCCGGAAAGGAGTCCTATCCCTATGATTGTACAAAAAAAGACGCCGTCACGGCTGATATTTCAGGTCTTTAACGTCCTTTTTATGCTATTGATGATTGCGATCACGCTCTATCCGCTTTTGTATGTGGTCTTTGCCTCGCTAAGTGACACCAACGAGCTGCTCCGGCTGGGCGGCAGACCGCTTTGGGCGCCGCTTGGCTTTAATCTGAACGCCTATCGGATGGCGCTGCAAAACCCCAGTGTGGCAACGGGCTACCGCAACACGCTCTTTATTGTTGCGGTCGGTACGTTAGTCAGTCTTGCCCTGACCGCGATGGGCGCCTACTTCCTGTCGCGAAAGAACGTTCTGCTGCAAAGGGGCATCACCATTTTGATTATGTTTACCATGTTTTTTAGCGGCGGTCTGATTCCCTTTTACATCGCCGTCCGCGACATTCACCTAACAGGAAGTCTTTGGTCGCTGATTCTCCCCACCGCGATCAACACCTATAACATGATTATTCTGCGTACGGCGTTTGCCGCTATCCCGGACAGTCTGGAGGAGAGCGCACGCATTGACGGTGCCGGACACATGGTGATTCTGTTTCGCATCATTTTGCCGCTGGCAAAAGCCACGCTGGCCGTTGTTGCACTCTACTATGCCGTCGGCATCTGGAATTCCTGGTTTAACGCCTCCCTCTTCTTGCAGGGACAGGCGGACAAATGGCCGCTGCAGCTGGTTCTTCGTCAGATTTTGATCGTCAACGATACCAATTCGATGACCACCGGCGCAGCCATGGGCGACCGCGAGGCCATCGGAGAATCCATCAAGTATGCCATTATCGTGATTTCGACCCTGCCGATTCTTTGTATCTATCCCTTTGTACAAAAATACTTTGTAAAAGGCGTGATGATCGGCGCAGTAAAGGGCTAGAGAAAGCTGACTTTAAAAAATGCCCTCTTGCCGCATTGGCAAGAGGGCATTTTTGATTTTCACTTTTTCATACTGCGTTCCAAATACCGATCGTAGGCGGCCTGTTTAATGGAAATCGCCTCCTCGACGCCAAGCGCCTTTAAAGTGCTGTAATAGTCGTCCAGCGCCGCGGCATCCACCCCGGAAACAATCAGATCATAGATGGCCTCTCCCAGGTATGCGTCCGCATCCTGCACAATACGGTTCAGCCGTTTGCCCTCCTCCTCGGTAAGGGCCAAAAGCGGAACCAGATGCTGCCGCGCGTCGGTCTCGCCCCACACCTCCAACGCCTGTTTCTGCTCCGGCAGCTGGTAATACTGCTCCAGATAGCGCATATCCTGTACAAAAGGGCCAAATGAACTGCCGCGGGTATATTGCTTCAGCGCGGCAGCCAGGGACGATGCGCCGGAAGCCCGATAATCCGTGACCCGCTCCGTATAGGTGGGATAGCCGTCAATCATGGCATAGGTATCACCAAGATTGCCGAAATTGTAAAACATATGCCCTTCTTCACTGTACCCGTAATCCAAAAACCGCGCCGCAATCTCCGGATTTTTGCACTGCGTGGTGATGACCGTCCCCAGCCCGTAGCAGCGAAGCTCCTTGCCGCCGCCCATAGATCGCTGCCCTCTCTGCGGCGCGGCGTACTTCACGGGCGCAAACTTCACATTGGGCGCATGTTCTGCAAGATAAGGAATCCAACGGCCAAAATAGCCGCCGGCGTTTGCCGTAACCGCTCCGATCTGACAGCTTTGCACCAGTTCCTGAATCCGCCGATCCAGATCCTGATCGTAAAACAACGGGTCAATCAACCCTCTTTGATACCAATCGGCGATCTTTCGGATATAATCCGCAAATTCCGGCCGATACTCGCCATACTGAATCTTGCCGTCCTCTACATAAAAATCACTCATAATCCCAAACGCGCCGATGATCGGATTGATAATGCGATAGTACCGCTCCATATTGTTAAAGCCGTAACTCATCGGCACACTGAGTCCGGCCTCGGAAAAGGCGGTCAATACCGTCTCCCATTCCCCAACCGTCTCCGGCAGAGGAAGTCCGCGCTCGTCCAGCAAATCCTTTCGCACCATGGTACCCATGTAGCCGGTCATCTTCTCATCCTCCCGGACAAAGGGATACATATAATAGCTTCCGTCATAGGTGCGCAGCTGAACGGCAATATCCGGATTTTCCTCCAGATAGGCGCGCAGATTCGGCGAATCCGACTCAATCAGCTGATTAAGCGGCAGAATCACCTGATCCGAAATCAGGCTCCCGACCGCGCCTCTGGTGTAATAGTTCCAATCACTCTCCATCAAATCGGGCAGCTCGTCCGATGCAATCATCAAATCCAGATAACTGTACGGACTGCCGTAGGGCTGAATAAAATTGATCTTGACCCCCGTTGCCGTCTCCAGGCTCTTTTTTAAGGGCAGATCATTGTAGGCATAGGGAACAATGCTCTCCGCCAGGTAATAGGACAACTCCACCTCGGTATTGAGGGGATATGCCGCCTCCGCCGCCGGTGCCGTTTGGCTCTCTTCGCTGCCGCAGCCGGTCAGTCCCAGGCTCACCGCCAAGAGCAGCGTACAGACGGTTCGTCTTTTCAAAGCTCCTCTCCCCTCTCTCGCTCGGCCACTGCCTTTTTATAGCTGGCAGGGGTCATGTTCTCATATTTTTTAAATACCCGAATCAGGGACGCCACATTGTTAAAGCCGACCTTTTGGGCAATCTCCTGCAGCGGCTGATCGGTGGAACAGAGCAGCTTTTTGGTTTCCTCCACCCGCAGGCGGCTGATGTACTCCACAATGCTGACCCCCTGCGCGTCCTTAAACAGCTTGGAGATATAAGAGAGCACATAACCGAAATGATCCGCCGTTTTCGATACGTTCAAATCGCTGTCCCGATAGTTTTCGTTCAGGTATGTGCGGATTTCCTCTGCAAGACTGTCCTTTCTTCCGCCGCCGTCTCTCTGCTCTCTCCGCGCGCAGATTCTGGTAATCAGGCTTTCCAGCTCCTCTGCGGACACAATCTTCCGGCTTGCGTAAAGTGCCGTAATATCCTGTTCATCAACATCATCCCGAAAGGTACGGATAATGCCGGCACAAAGGTCATAGAGCAAATACCGATACATGGCCGGGGAGTAATTCGCCTCACCGGCGTAGCGGCCGATGATGATGTTTACCACCTCCATGCATTCCTGAATCCGCCCTTCACGGATACAGGTGAAAATCCCCTCCATATCCTCTGCGGATACGGACGGAATCCCCATGCCGCCGGACTGAATGTCCGCATAGCGCACCGTGGCGCTCTCATCAAAGAGGGTCAGGTATTCCAGTACGGCCATCGCCTGGCCGTATGCGGCCGAAATGCCGTCCAGGCTGCACACCGCGCTCAACGCTGCGCCAAAGGAGACATAAAAATGCCGCTCCAGATTCTCTCTGGCGTTTTCCGATGTCTTTTGCACCTCATCCTCGCCGCAGCCG
>URTH01000016.1 GCA_900550775.1 uncultured Eubacteriales bacterium
TAGGGAGAAGGACAAAGCCTGTCTTGTGTATTTCAGGACAGGCTTTGCTTTATGCGCCGGTTCCGGGCAAAGTGGGGAAAGCCGGGAGGTCTGTACCGAGGAAAGGCCCGTTGGCTTCCAAAACAGGCTTCCTGAGGAAGGCGGCTTTTCCGTTCAAAACCGAATGTTTTCGCACTGTTGTTTCCGTATACGGCGGCGCTTCCTGAGGAAGGCGGCTTTTCCGTTCAAAACCGAATCCCCTTGTCAAACCCGCGAGCCGTGGCGCCCATTGTGCCACGGCGGTAGAAAGCAGCCAAGCCGCTTTCCGTCCAGCGCTCTGCGCGCATAGCGCGCAGTCCGGGGTGCAGGGGCACTGCCCCTGCTGTTTTTCTTCGGTTTTTTGATTGCATACTGGATGCAAGAACGGTATACTGGGAGAGTAAATACCCGGGACGCCGGGGATTTTTTTGGAGGAAAGGTTTCAATGAATCTGACACAGAAAATTCTAAAAAATCACCTGCTCAAAGGCGAGCTGGTGCCGGGCGAGGAAATCGCTATTCGAATCGATCAGACCCTGACGCAGGACTCTACGGGAACCATGGCCTACCTGCAGCTGGAGGCTATGGGCGTGGATCGGGTGAAAACGGAACGCAGCATGGCGTATATCGACCATAATACCCTGCAGACGGGCTTCGAAAACGCCGACGACCATCAGTATATTACCACCGTGGCGAAAAAGCACGGTATCTATTTGAGTAAGCCCGGCAACGGCATCTGTCATCAGGTCCATCTGGAGCGCTTCGGCGTTCCAGGAGAGACCCTGATTGGCTCCGACAGCCACACCCCCACCGCTGGCGGCATCGGGATGCTGGCCTTCGGCGCCGGCGGTATGGACGTTGCGGTTGCCATGGGCGGCGGCACCTACTATATCACCTGCCCGAAGATCGTAAAAGTGAATCTGACCGGCAAGCTCCGTCCCTGGGTTGCGGCAAAGGATGTCATTTTAGAGGTTCTGCGCCGTCTCTCGGTCAAGGGCGGCGTCGGAAAAATTATCGAATATTGCGGCGAGGGCGTCTTGACGCTCTCTGTCCCGGAACGCGCCACCATCACCAACATGGGCGCAGAGCTTGGCGCCACCACCTCCATTTTCCCGTCGGATGAAACCACGCGTGCTTTCTTAAAGGCACAGGGACGGGAAGAGGATTATACGCCGCTTTGCGCTGACGCGGACGCTGTCTATGACGAGACGGTGGATATCAATTTGAGTGAACTGGTTCCGCTTGCCGCATGTCCGCATTCCCCGGATAACGTAAAATCCGTTGAGGAAATCGGCAATCTCAAAATCGACCAGGTATGTATCGGTTCCTGCACCAACTCTTCGCTCCTTGATATGCTGAAGGTTGCCTATATCTTAAAGGGAAAGACCGTACACCCGGACGTGTCGCTCTCCATTGCGCCCGGCTCAAAGCAGGTACTCAATATGCTGGCAGAAAACGGCGCTCTGGCAACCCTGATCGATTCCGGGGCGAGAATCTTAGAGAGCGCATGCGGCCCCTGTATCGGCATGGGACAGTCGCCGAATTCCAAGGGCATCTCGCTGCGTACCTTTAACCGTAACTTTGAGGGTCGCTCCGGCACCAAGGACGGCCAGATTTATCTGGTATCCCCGGAGATGGCTGCCGCATCGGCACTGACCGGTTACCTGACCGATCCGCGGACGCTCGGCGATATGCCGGAATTTAAACTACCGGAGGTCTTTACCATTCATGATAACATGATTGTTCCGCCTGCTTCGGAAGATGAAATGGACAGTGTTGAGGTTCTGCGCGGGCCGAACATTAAGCCTTTCCCGGTATCCGGGCCGCTGCTTGACGAAATTGACGCAAAGTGCAGCTTAAAGGTCGGCGACAATATCACCACAGATCATATCATGCCGGCCGGTGCAAAGATTTTGCCGCTGCGCTCCAATATTCCCAAGATTTCGGAATACTGCTTTGCGGTCTGCGACGAGGGCTTCCATGACCGTGCCCTTCAGCTCGGTCAAAGCATCATTGTCGGCGGCTCCAACTACGGCCAGGGTTCCTCCAGAGAGCATGCCGCTCTGGCGCCCCTGTATCTTGGCATCAAAGCCGTAATTGTGAAATCCTTTGCCAGAATCCACATGGCAAACCTGATTAACGCCGGTATTATTCCGATGACCTTTGCGGACGAGGCCGACTACGATCGGATCGACCAGATGGACGAGTTGTCCATCCACTCGGTCATCGGCCAGATTCAAAACGGCGATACCGTCACCGTAACCAATGTAACAAAAGGTTTTGACTTTTTGGTAAACGTTGCCCTGTCCCCCAGACAAAAGGATATGCTGATTGCGGGCGGCCTGCTCAACTACACCAAAAACAACGCCTAAAAGAAAGGATGATTCCCATGAACCATGCAGAAGAAATTAAAAATGCCCAGGAAAAATTCAGTCAGCTGCTCAGCGAGCAATTTGACCGGATTGACCGCATGAAGGCAGAAAAGGACTTTATCGATTACAGCAAATTAGACACGATCGAGATCGGCATTGTCGGCGGCGACGGCATCGGCCCGTCCATCACCGCACAGGCACAGCGCATCCTGGAGTTTTTGCTCAAGGACGAAGTGGAAAAAGGCAAGGTTACCTTTCGCGTGATTGACGGCTGCACGATCGAACACCGCGCCGAGGTTGGCAAAGCGCTCCCCGATGACGTCCTGGCTGAACTGAAAAAGTGTCACGTCATCTTAAAAGGCCCGACCACCACACCGCGCGCCGGCGATCCCTGGCCGAATATCGAGAGCGCCAATGTCGCAATGCGTAAAGAGCTGGATTTGTTTGCAAATGTTCGCCCGGTAAAGGTGCCGGAGCAGGGCATTGACTGGACGTTCTACCGCGAAAACACCGAGGGCGCTTATGCGGTTGGTTCTAAGGGCGTCCATGTCAACGATGATCTTGCCATCGACTTTACCGTCACCACAAAAGAGGGCAGCGAGCGTATTGCAAAGGCCGCTTTTGAATATGCCAAAAAAGCAGGAAAGACCAGAGTAACCGCCGTTACAAAGGCGAACGTCGTAAAGACCACCGACGGTAAGTTTTTGCAGATTTGCCAGGATGTCGCAAAGGACTATCCGGGCATTGAACTGGACGACTGGTATATTGATATCATGACCGCCAAGCTGGTTGACCCCAAGCGCAGAACGCAGTTCCAGGTATTGGTACTGCCGAACCTTTACGGCGATATCCTCACCGATGAGGCAGCTGAATTCCAGGGCGGCGTTGGCACCGCCGGCAGCGCTAACATCGGTAAACGCTACGCTATGTTCGAGGCAATCCACGGCAGCGCTCCCAGAATGGTTGCAGAAGGCCGTGCAAAGTACGCTGACCCGTGCAGCATCATCCGCGCTGATGTCATGCTGCTGGAACACATCGGTTATGCGGACCGCGCAAAGAAGTTAGAGCGCGCACTGGATATCTGTATGTATGAAGAAAAGAAACTGGTGATTACCGGCCGCGATACCGGCGCCACCGGCGAAGAGTTTGCAGACTACGTGATGGAGACCATCCAAAAACTGTAATGATACACAAAACGGGGACGGCACTGCCGCCCCCGTTTTTTAATGTCCTGCCGGTTTTCGAAAGAAATCTCCTTTTTCCAATTTGATATCCGCATAGAGTAAATCAAAGAGCAGAATCCCCAGCGGAATCAACGCAAAAAACAATGCCTTTCCGCCGAAAAAGCGGCACAGCGCCGCCGACGCCGTCCCTCCGAGGACAAAGAACAAAAGCATCCGGCCATGAATCGAAATCCGTTTTAAAAACTTACTTTCTTCCTTTCCCTCTCCGACTTTTACCAATGCGATACCAATCTGTCTTAAATGGTTGGTACAAAAGGTAGTTGCCATCGGCACCTTTTCTGCCTGCCGGAAGGTATTATACTGCATTGACGCAATAAAGTTTATGGCGACCTGGGTGATCTGATACGGCGCATCGTCCGGCACAAAGCCTAAAATGATAACCAATACAATCTCAATGATAATCAGCATGGTGTCCCAGCGGATGATTCCGTACCGCCGCACCGGCTTTGCAATCGCCTCCGAGACAACGGTACCCAAAAGGTACGCCGTCATCGGAATCAAATAATAAAGCGCCTTTCCCCAGTGCAGATTGCCGAGTGCCATCGCCAGCAAGACAAAATTAGCGGTCTGCGCATTGCAGAAAACGCCGCCGCGCACCGTATAGGTATAGGCGCCGTAAAATCCGCCCACCATCATCAAAAGCAAAAAAACGCGGTGCCGTTCGCACTCTAAAAAAGTGTCTTGTTCTTTCTGATCCACACTTTCTCCTCCTTTTAGATTCTTCCCCTTTTCACTCAAAAATTCCGATAAATGCCAACGCGCCATACACGCTGTCGACACTTCGCAACACCTTATCATTATATCATGTATTTATGATATTGACAATCCCTTTTGCCATTTAAAAATTACATATTAAATATACTATGAATACATGAATCGACAAAAAAATCACGCCGGCAAATCCGACGTGATTTTTCAATCATTTTACCATTACGCACAGTTGATCGTTTTCCGCTTTGACGACCGCGGTCATCCCGGCAGAAATCGTGCCGGTTATGATCTGCTGCGCCAGCGCGTCCTCCACATGCCGCTCGATGTAGCGCCGCAGCGGCCGTGCGCCGTATGCCTTTTGGTAGGCATGATCCAAAATATATTCCTTTGCCGCACCGTCTGCTTCCAGAGAGATATTCTTTTCTTTCAGTCCGGCACGCAGATCATCCAGCATCAAATCAATAATCTGCAAAAGTTCAGCCCGGCTCAGTTCCTTAAAGATGACCGTCTCATCGACACGGTTTAAAAATTCCGGGCGGAACAGCTCTTTCAACGCACGTTCCACCTTGATTTGCACCGCCTCTTCATCCTCATTAAAGCCGACCACATTGGAGCGCTGGTCACTGCCGGCATTTGAGGTCATAATAATGATGGTGTTTTCAAATGAAACCGTCTTGCCGTGGCTGTCCGTAATCCGTCCGTCATCCAATATCTGAAGCAAAATATGGAAAATATCGGCATGCGCCTTTTCGATCTCGTCCAGCAAAATCACACTGTACGGATGTCGGCGTACCTTTTCGGTCAGCTGACCGGCATCATCATACCCGACATAGCCCGGCGGCGATCCGATCAGTTTTGCGACCGAATGCTTTTCCATATACTCTGACATATCCAGCCGAATCAGCGCGTCCTCGCCGTCAAACACCTCACGGGCAATCTGCTTAACAAGCTCCGTCTTACCGACGCCGGTCGGGCCGACAAAGATAAAGGAGACAGGGCGGCGTTTGATGCTGATCCCGGCGCGCTTTCGCCGAATCGCGCGGCTGACCGCCTCGACCGCCTCATTCTGACCGATCAGGCGCTTGTGCAGGCGCTCTTCCAAATTGGTCAGGCGCCGGGTCTCAAATTCCGAAATATGCTTTACCGGAATCTTTGTCCAAAGCTCAATCACCGCCGCCAGATCATCCACGGTGAGGTCAACTGCGGCGTTTTCCTTCAGCGTCTTAATTTCCTCTTCCAGCTTACACTGACGGCTCTTTAAATCTGCCATTTTCTGAAACTCTTCAATCGAGTTGGAAACCGTGCTGCTCTCTTGGTCGATCTCCTGTCCGACCTTGGCAAGCTCCTGCTCCTTTTGGGCAAGAACCGGCAGCGACTTATTTTCAAGATTTGCTTTCGATGCCGCCTCGTCGATCACGTCAATCGCCTTGTCCGGCAAAAAGCGGTCGCTGATATAGCGTTCGGCCAGCACGGCGGCCGTACGCAGCAGCTCATCCGAAATGCGAACCTTATGATAATCCTCGTAATAATCCTTGATGCCCTTTAAAATCTCCACCGTTTCTTCCACGGTCGGTTCTTCGACCATGACGGTCTGAAAACGGCGCTCTAAGGCCGCGTCCTTTTCGATGTGCTTGCGGTATTCTTCAATGGTGGTCGCACCGATCACCTGAATCTCTCCCCGCGACAGTGCCGGTTTTAAAATATTACCGGCGTTCATGCCGCCCTCCGCGTCACCGGCGGCGGTAATCGTGTGAATCTCGTCAATCACCAAAATAATGTTGCCGAGCCGCTTGACCTCCTCAATAATGTTCCGAAGTCTTGATTCAAACTGTCCGCGAAACTGCGTTCCGGCTACCACGGCCGACATATCCAAAAGATAAATTTCATACGGCAGCAGCTTTGCCGGCACATCACCCTTGACAATTTTAAGCGCCAGCCCCTCCGCAATCGCCGTCTTTCCGACGCCGGGTTCTCCGATCAAACAAGGATTGTTCTTGGTTCGCCGGTTTAAAATCTGCGCCGTCCGTTCCATCTCCGCCGCACGGCCAACCACACGGTCAACCTCGCCGCGGCGTGCCTTTTCGGTTAGGTTCACCGCATAGGTATCTAAATATTTCCTCTTTTTTTCCTTTTTCTCGCTGCGGCGCTCTCCTTTGGTTTTTTCACTCTTGCCCGCATTTTCGCCCTGGTTTGCCGCACCGCCTGCGCCGCTAAACAAACGGTTCATCAGTTCAAAGGGGTTTTTCTGCATACTCCGGCTCATGGACGCGCCGTCTGTATCCTCGCCGTCCGCATCTTCTCCGTCCTCCGGCATGCCAAATCCGTTCTCCATCGGGAACTCGTCCCCCATCTCCTCCAGCATCGCCGACATCTCGCGGTTCAGTCCGTCCATTTCCTCCGGGTTAATCCCCATATTTTGCATAAGATCATTGACAGGGCCTAAATTCAGCTCCTTGGCACAGGTCAAACAATATCCCTCGTTGACCGGCTTTCCTTTTTCGTCCAGCTTGCTGATGTAGACCACCGCTAAATTTTCATGACATTTACAGCACAACATTGGATGCACCTCCGATACACAGGTTTTTCGTGCTTGGTATCTTATCCGCTTATTCTATCATACATTTTATCCGTTTGCAACGGTACAAACCCAATTTTTTGTTGCCTTTTTATGAGAAAATTCCCAAATGTTCCGCAAGAATTTTGATTCCCATCACAATCAGAACAATACCGCCCAGAATCTCTGCCCTGGATTTGTATTTTGCACCGAACAGATTTCCCACGGTAAGACCGATGATGGACAGCACAAAGGTGGTTGCACCGATCAGGCTGACCGACGCCAGAATGTTTACCTGCAAAAAGGCAAGGGTTACACCCACTGCCAAGGCGTCAATACTGGTTGCAATCGCCAGCGGAAACATGGATTTTGCCCCGAAGGACGCGTCCACCTCTTCGGCGTCGCCGCGTGCCTCGCGGATCATATTGATGCCAATCACCACCAAAAGTACAAAGGCAATCCAGTGATCCACGCTGGTAATCATCTGCTGAAACTGCGACCCCAGCAGATATCCGATCAGAGGCATCAGCGCCTGAAATCCGCCGAAATAAAGTCCCACGCTCAGCCGGTGGCGCATCCGAACCCTGGATACGGAAAGCCCCTTACAGACCGAAACCGCAAAGGCGTCCATGGAAAGTCCGACCGCAATGAAAAAAAGCTCCCATAGCTGCATTGTACTACTCCCTTTTCCCTTATTTCAAGAAAAATGAGACCCCCCGTGAATTATTTTCACAGACCGGTCTCCCCAGTGCAGGGCAAGCTGCCCGCTCCCATCTCCGCCCCGGATACCGGGACAGCTTTTTACCTCTTGATATTTTATAAGAGTACCATATATTTCCTGCTTTGTCAAGCACTTTTAGACACAAGCGTTGTCATTTTATTTACGCCGCGCACACAAAAAAGGAGGCCGCAATTTTTTGCAGTCTCCTTTTTGCGATTTTCCGATTAGTCTCGGTTTTCCTCCGCGAGCATGGTTTCCATCAATATGCCGTAGCCGCGCGTGGGATCGCTGACAAACACATGCGTCACAGCGCCGGCCAGCCTACCGTTTTGAATGAGCGGTGATCCCGACATTCCTTGCACAATTCCGCCGGTTCGATCCAAAAGCCGCGGATCTGTCACCTTAATCACCAGCCCCTTTGGATTTTTTTCGTCCTTGTTGATTTTTTGAATCTCCACAGAAAATGTCTCAATTTTTCCTTCTTCCACGTTTGCCAGAATTTCCGCTGCGCCTTCTTGCACCTCATCGCGCCTTGCGACAGGGATTGCATCCGTTGCCGTGTCAAACGCCGCGCCATCATCCAAAACGCCCTTTAGCCCGGTCTCAGTATTCGAGACCACCGTACCAAGCTTTTCCCGGTTTTCACAAAAGACGCCGACCAACTCACCCGGCTGTCCTCTGCCCCCTTTTTGCACTGATACAATTTGTGCGTTTAAGATTTCGCCGCATTTCACCCGTACCGGCTCGCCTTGCACATCGTCCGCGATTCCATGTCCCAGTGCGCCAAATTCACGCGTTTTCGGATCATAATAGGTCACCGTACCGATTCCGGACGCCGCATCCTTGATCCACACGCCGATGCGGTACTGACCGTCCGCATTAGACAGCGCTGGCGTCAGCGAAGATTCTCTCATTTCTTCGCCGTGCCGCACGAGAAGCGTTACCGTCTTTCCTTCCTGTTCCTTGATGGCCTCCTCAAATTCTCTGGCAGAGGCCACCGCCCGGCCATTCATTTCTTCAATGATGTCGCCGCTCACCAAACCGGCGTCCCTGGCCGGCGCCGACCTTTTCCCGTCGTAACCCTCCACATCGGTGGTATCCACAACGGTTACACCTTTCATATCGAGTGTTACGCCCACGGTCTGTCCAACCGGAACCAGCTGCCTCTCTTCTGCGTAGCCGACCGCCTGACAAAGAAAAACAATCAAAACCAAAACGCCGCTTTTCATCCATCCAACGCCTTTTTTTTGTTTTTTCATAGGCAAACCTCACCGAGAGGAATGGTTTCCTCTCAGTGCTAGTATCGGCAGTTATCCGATGATTTAGCCTGTTATTTTCTGAAAGACGGGGCGATTTTTGCAAATATCTTTATGTACCGTGTTCCCTTAAGCCGGCCTGAAAAGGCCGGCTGTAAGAACAAAACTCAGTCCTCGCTCTTATTCTGATTGTTGTTCTTGTTCTGGTTCTGATTTTTGTTCTGATTCTGGTTGTTGTTCTGGTTTTGGTTTTGATTGTTGTTTTGATTTTTTGACATTTTCTGTCCCTCCTGAATCAAGTTTTCTTTTTTCACTTTCTCTTTGGTACACCCTTATTTTACACATTTTTAAAATTATTATACGGTTTTGATAGAAATTCCGGCTACTTTTCAAATTTTTTGAATAAAATAAAAACAGGAGGTGTATTCCATGCGATACCATCAAGCCATAACTGCCGTCAAAGACGGCGAGCATCTGCCGTCTGCGGAACTTTCCTCAAACTCGGTACAAAGCGCCGCCGGCAGCGATCCGACCGGCGTTGTGATCCCGCCCGGCTGCGACCACCCGGCTCTGCACCACTGCGGCGAAACCGTCACTACATACACACCGGCCTCTTACCGTCCCTTTTCTGCCGCATCGATTCCCGATCCGCCCACGCCCCACGCCATGCACGGAAAAATCGGCGGCATTTCGGTGCCGAAGGAAGAAAGCGGCATCGCGCAAAGGAGCATGACAGAATATTTAAACCAGTTTCGCGGTGCGCAGCTATGTCTGGATCTCTGGATCGGCCGCGGTACAAAAATCAAAAAATGCGGCGTTCTTTTTGATGTCGGCAAGGACTTTTTGGTGCTGCGCGACACAAACGGAAGCAAAATCACGCTGATTGACTTAAAGCCGGTGCGCTACATCAATCTATATTGTAAGTAATCCATCGCCTGTCCGCGCCGGGCGCTTTACTTTTTTTAAAAAATGTGCTAAAATGGCGTCAGATTGTGGGTGATTATGTGGAAATACCGGCTTTGATTGAAACATTGCTTTGCCGCCTTGAATCGTCCGGGTTTGCGGCTTTTACGGTCGGCGGCTGCGTGCGCGACCGCCTTTTGGGGCGCACACCGACCGACTGGGATATCTGCACGGCGGCAAAGCCACAGACGGTGACGCGGCTTTTTTCCGATTACACCGTGATTCCCACCGGCATCAGGCACGGCACCGTCACGGTGATTGTTTCGGATATGCCGGTCGAGATTACGACCTTTCGGCGTGACGGCACCTATCAGGACTCCCGCCACCCGGACAGCGTTACCTTCTCTTCGGATATTTTAGAGGATTTAAAACGCCGGGACTTTACCGTCAACGCGATGGCGTATTCCAAAAAGCGCGGTTTGGTCGACCCCTTTGACGGCCGGAGTGATTTAAAAAAAGGCCTCCTGCGCTGCGTCGGCCGCGCCGAAGAACGCTTTTTGGAAGACGCACTGCGGATTCTCCGCGCGCTGCGTTTTGCCGCGGTCTACGGCTTTTCGATCGAGCCGGGAACCGCTGCGGCCATGCACAGCTGCCGCGAAAGGCTCCGCCGCATTGCAGCAGAACGCACCCTTTCAGAGCTGCAAAAGATGCTTTGCGGCGCACACCTTGGTGACATTTGGGAAAAATACACGGATATTTTTGCGGTACTTTTTCCGCGGATGGACGATCCTGTTTTCGCCGGCGAATGCGGCAGTCGGACAAGCGCTTCCCACACGCTGAACACACTGCCACCCGATTTTGCGCTGCGGCTTGCCGGGCTTTTCTGCCTGTATCGCAGCAGCGCTGAAAAAGACCATCTCACCGCCTGCCGCAAGACCTTATCGGATCTCAGATGCAGCAACGCGCTAGGGCGACAGGTTCTGCCCCTTTTGGAAATGCAGAAAAAGCCGCTGCCGCAAGGCCTCGCCGCCGTGCGAACCCTGGTCGGTCAATACGGATTTGACACCGCCGACCGTCTTTTTACGCTTCAAAAGGGAATCGCTGCGTGCAGCGGAGATGCCGAGACACTCACGGCGGCAGAGGATGGCGCTGCGCTGCTTGAAAAAATCAAGCGCGAGAGGCTCTGCTGCTCGATCCGCGACCTCTCAATCAACGGTCGCGATCTGATCCTTGCCGGCGCGGTGCCGGGGCCTTCGATCCAAAGCCTTCTCTCGGCTGCGCTCTCCGCCGTCATCGAGGATCGGGTGAAAAATGAAAAAAAAGCGCTGCTGGATTTTCTTTTTTGTGAAATGCCCTTGCAATTTACGTCCTGATTCGTTATAATGAATAAATACGATAACAAGGTGAGGGTTATACCATGGAAAAAGGGAAGTTTATTGTGTTAGAGGGGCTGGACGGCTGCGGAAAGTCCACCCAGCTTACGCGCCTTTGTGAAAATTTAAAGGCACGCGGACAAAAGGTGCATCTGACGGCAGAGCCGACTGACTATGAGACAGGCCGCTATCTGCGCCGGATTTTGTCAGACAGCCTTCACAAAAATATGTATCTCCAGTCCGCCCTGTTTTTGGCAGACCGACTGGAGCATATCACACATCCGGAATTTGGAATCCGCCGTTTTTTAAGCGAGGGAACCACCGTACTGTGCGACCGCTATTATTATTCTTCCTTTGCTTATCAGGGGACGGCCAGCGACATCGACTGGGTCATGGACATCAACCTTAAGTGCAGGGAAATGCTGACGCCGGATCTTTGCATCTTTTTAGACGTCAATCCCGACACCTGCAAAAACCGTATCGATCAGGTACGGGAAAGGCCGGAGCTGTACGAGAAGGACGCTGCACTGATGCATCGGATCCGCAATAATTTTTTACAGGTACTGGACAAGCTGAAGGACAGACAGAACATCGTCATCATCGATGCAAACCTCGGTCCGGATGAAGTAGAAAAGGAGATTTTAAAATATGTTTAAACGTTTATTTACCTCAGAATCCGTCACAGAGGGACATCCGGATAAGATTTCGGATTTGATCTCGGACGCCATTTTAGACGCAATCTTAGCAGAGGATCCCTCCGCCCGTGTTGCGTGCGAAGTCACCGTAACGACCGGCCTTGTTCTGGTTGTGGGCGAAATCAGCACCTCAACCTACGTAGACATGAAGCATCTGGTGAGAGAGACGATTCGCGAGATCGGCTACGACCGCGCCAAGTACGGATTTGACTGCGAAACCTGTGCCGTTTTGACCGCGATTGACGAACAGTCCGGCGATATCGCCATGGGCGTGGACGACAACGGTGACGGCATCGGCGCCGGCGACCAGGGGATGATGTTCGGCTTTGCCTGCGACGAAACCGAGGAATATATGCCGATGGCAATTTCGTTATCGCACAAGCTTTGCCGTCAGCTGACAAAGGTGCGCAAGGACAAAACGCTGCCCTACCTCCGTCCCGACGGAAAGTCGCAGGTCACGGTAGAATATGATGAGGACGGCAATGTAAAGCGCGTTGACACGGTTGTTGTATCCACCCAGCATGACGAGGCCGTGGATATCCAAACCCTGCGTGAGGATATCAAACGTGAGGTCATTCTGCCGGTGATTGACGCCAAACTGCTGGACGCAGACACCAAGTATTATATTAACCCGACCGGCCGCTTTGTCATCGGCGGTCCGCAGGGGGACTCCGGCCATACCGGCCGTAAAATTATTGTCGATACCTACGGCGGCTACGCAAGCCACGGCGGCGGCGCCTTTTCGGGCAAGGATCCGACAAAGGTAGACCGCAGCGCCGCTTATGCTGCGCGCTATGTTGCCAAAAATATTGTTGCGGCCGGCCTTGCAAAAAAGTGCGAGGTGCAGCTGGCCTATGCGATCGGCGTATCGCAGCCGGTTTCGGTGCGGATCGATACCCGCGGCACCGGCACCATCCGCGATGAAGAACTGGCCGAGCGCGTCTTAAAGGTCTTTGATTTAAGCCCCGGCGGCATTATTCGCACCTTGGATCTGCGCCGGCCGATCTATAAACAGACCGCCGCTTACGGTCACTTTGGCCGCAACGATCTGGATCTTCCCTGGGAACGGTTAGACCGCGTCGACGCTTTAAAAAATGCATAACAGGAAATAGGAAAAAGCGCGGTTTTCCGCGCTTTCTCTATCTTTGAAATGACAAAAAAGGAGCTGATTGCTTTGTCCTACGACGGCATGGTAACCCATTGCATCACAGACGAAATAAACCGCCTCCTGTCCGGCGCCAGAGTCGATAAGATTCATCAGCCCGAACGGGACGAAATCATTTTGCAGTTTCGCAGCACAAACGGTGTGCTGCGCCTGCTTTTGTCCGCAAGCGCGATGAATCCCCGCGTTCATCTGACCCACATCACCCGTGAAAACCCAATGACGCCGCCGATGTTTTGTATGCTGCTGCGCAAGCATCTTCAAGGCAGCGTCTTGCTTCGCTGCACCCAGCAGGGCTTTGACCGCATCCTGCGCCTTGACTTTGAAGGCAGAAACGAGATGGGCGATTTATGCGTCAAATCCCTGATTATTGAGATCATGGGGCGGCACAGCAATATCATTCTGGTGGACGATACCGGGCGCATCATGGACAGTGCCAAGCACGTTGACTTTACCGTCAGCGCAGTGCGGCAGATTCTGCCGGGACTGTCCTACGAGGCACCGCCGCCGCAGGACAAGCGCTCCATCGATGACTACACCCTGTTAGACCTTGTCACCGCGCTGGATCATGCGCCGGAGGACACCCTGCTTGACAAATTTCTGCTCGCTTCCTTTATGGGACTCAGTCCGCTTTTGGCAAGAGAGATTGTCTATCGGTTTTGCCAAAACACCAAGGTGACACGCGGCGAGGTGGATACCGCGGCATTTGCGACCGCCGCAGACACCGTCTTTCAGGATTTACGCCAAGGCCGCTACCGGCCAACCCTGATTCTCTCTAAGGGGGATCAAAAGCCGATTGCCTTTTCCTGTATTCGGCTTACCCAGTATGAAAACAGCGCTGCGGCAGAGACCGCCGATTCCATGAGCGAAATCATCGACACCTTTTTTGAAAAACGCGCGCAAAAGGAGCACATGCATCAGCGTGCGGCAGCACTGACCAAGCTGGTACACAACAACCTCGATCGCTGCGAGAAAAAGCTGGCACTGCACCTTGATAACCTTATGCAGTCCAAGAACCGCGACACCTATAAAATATACGGCGATCTGATTACGGCAAACCTTTACCGTATGCAAAACGGCGCAAAATCGCTTGAAGCGGAAAATTATTTTTCCGAAAATCAGGAGACCGTCACCATTATGCTGAAAGAGGAGCTCAGCCCGTCTCAAAATGCGCAGCGGTACTATAAAATGTATACCAAGGCAAAGATGACGGAGCGTTATGCCGCGGAACAGTCGGAGGACGCCAAAAAAGAAAAATATTATCTGGAGTCGGTTCTCGATTCCATTGAAAAGGCCGAAACCCCGGCGGAGCTTTTGGAAATCAAAGGGGAACTTCAGGACGAAGGGTATCTTCCAAAGCCATCCGCCAAAGCCAAAAAAGGACAAAAAAAATCCGAACCGCTGCGTTTTACCTCGGCGGACGGCTATGAAATTCTGGTCGGCCGCAACAACAAGCAAAACGATGAGCTTACCATTCGTATGGCGTATTCGACCGATATCTGGCTGCATACAAAAAACATTCCGGGTTCCCATACGATTATCCGCACCAACGGACAGGGAACTGCGCCCGATACCACCATTCTCCGTGCGGCGGAGCTTGCGGCCTACTACAGCAAGGCGCAAAATTCCTCCAAGGTTCCGGTCGATTACACCATCGTAAAGAACGTCAAAAAGCCCAACGGCGCAAAGCCCGGCATGGTGATTTACGATCATTATAACACCGTATATATCGACCCCAAAGCCTAAAAGATGCCCCGGCAGCTGCCGGGGCATCTTCTTTTACTTCTGTTCCTTCTGCATTTCACGTTCCATCTTTGAAAATACGCAACCGCAATAATCCTGGCGGTACAGGTGATAGGTTTTGGACAGTACAATCGACCGCTGATATCCGCCGCGCTTTTTAAAGTCGGACGGCAAGTAGAAAACGCCGTATTCCTCCGCCTTGGCGGCGCCGATTTGGTTAATCAGCGGCGCATTTTTCAGCGGACTGATCGTCAGCGTGGTTGCAAAGCAGTCATAGCCGCCTTTTTTTGCAGCCTCCGCCGTCTTGCCCAGCCGCAGTTCAAAGCAATTTGTGCAGCGGCGGCCGCCCTCGTGCTCCTGTTCCAGCCCCTTGGCCGCCTGCAAAAAGGCCTCCGCCTCCCAGTCGCAGTCCAAAAAATCCACCGGGTGCTTCCATACGCCCTCCCGAATCAGGCGCAGCTGCTCTTCCTTGCGGTGCCGGTACTCCTCCCCGGGAGAAATATTAGGGTTATAGTAAAACACCGTAATCTTTAAATGCTGACTTAAATATTCCAGCACATAACTGCTGCACGGTGCACAGCAGCTATGCAGCAGCAGGTACGGCACACGACCCTCCTGCTCTGATTTTTCTATCCATGCGTCCATCTGTTTCTGGACGTTTTGTCTCTGTTCCATCATACACTCCGCATTTATGACCCAAGCACCTGTCCCATGTTTTTCGCAAAGCAGAGCGCAAGCCCCTCTGCCTGGCGTTTTGACATCTGCTCTGTCCTTACCATAAAGTTCAGCTGATCCTGCATTCGTTCCATCACCACGCGATAAAACGGTTCCAGCACGCCGAGTTCCCGTGCCAGCTGCCACGGCGTTTTGCCGGCCGCAAGCTCGCGTTCGAGTTCCTGTTCATCCTGGCCGGACAGCAGCGATAATACCAGCATCACGTCTCCGGCCTCGGTTGCATGTATTAAATTTTGATTCAGGTTCCGATTGGATTTCATCGTCATCCCCCTTTCATCCTCTGTTACTTATGTATATTCCTGCATTTGTCCTCTTATTTCTAACATTTCACTATGATTAGACTAACACATGATTATGAACAAAGCATGAACCGGGCATGAAATTCTCATAAATTTTTCTTGCCGCCCAAAATCGGGCGCGTCTATAACTCCTTTTTCTGATAAATGCGGATCGAAACCCGCCACGAAACCCCGTAAAGCACCGCCGCGGCCGCCGCCGCGCCAAGGCCGCCGGCACCGGCAATATCCGCGGATACGGAAACCTCACTGCCGGAAACCATCATTCCCAAAGCACAGGCAACGCCCACCATAACCAGATAAATGATTCTTCCGCGCTCGGCGCCAAAACGAAACACCAGCGGCATGGCAACAGACGGTGCAAAAAGGCTTAATACGACCGTGCTGAGCAGCAAAGTACAAAACTCTGCCGCGGCAAAGCTGCCCTGCATCTTCATTTTTCCATAACTGCACAGCGCGGTAAGGAGCAGCATCAGAAAAATAGCAATCAGCCCCAGCAGATATTTTTCACTGACGTACCGGCTCCTTGGGATCGGCAATGCGTCACAGTATCTGCAAAACCGCTCCTTTTCGTCATAGGTATAAAGCGTCAGCGGCAGCATACTGACGATAAAACACGGATAGACCAAAAAGAAGTTTTGAAGATTTCCTTCCCCGGTCAGCGCACATGCCATAAAAACAACAATCAGCAAAAGATAGGAACGGCAATGCTTTAAAATCAGGATACCGTCTTTATAAAGAAGTCCCGTCATCTGTTTTCTCTCCCTTCACCATGGTGATCAATAACTGCTCCAGATCAATCGGCGAAGCCTCTGCTCCCTGCGGCAGCGCATCCGCCTTTACGATCGTCTCGCAGTCGTATTTGTTTTTCCGCACACCGATCACGGCTTTGGCATCCAGCTTGGAAAGCGCCGCCGCATCGGTGTGCAGCACGCGATACTGTTCGTACAGACGATCCTTTTCTTCACACAAAAGCAGCCGTCCCTGATGGATAAATGCGATATAGTCGCATATCTTTTCTAAATCGCTGACAATGTGCGAAGAGATCAAAACCGCGTGATCTGCCGATCGGGTGAAATCAGAAAACAAGGTGAGCACTTCATCGCGCACCACCGGATCCAGACCGCCGGTCGCCTCGTCCAAGATCAATAGCTTTGCCCCGTGCGAAAGAGCCGCCGCGATTCCAAGCTTCATTTTTGTCCCGCGTGAAAACTGTCCGAACGGTTTGTCCTTCGGGACGTTCAGGCGCGCCAGATAATCCCAAAACATGCCGCTGCCCCAGCGCCGGTAGATCCGCCGCATCATTCGCTCGACCTGCTCCGCCTTCATGCATTCTAAAATCCCCACCTCGTCCAAAACAA
>URTH01000017.1 GCA_900550775.1 uncultured Eubacteriales bacterium
TTTTTTGCTTCTCTATCCTGCCGACGGCGGCATTTGCAGAGGGTGACGCCGTGACGGAACCGGCCGGCGAGGGAATCACCGCGGTTGATGAAGTCCGTGCAGAAGATGAGGGCAGCACGGAAGAGACCGCTGCGCAGCCGACGGAGGAAAACGACGTCAGTCTTTTTGCATCGGAAGATGATGTTGCGGAGGTAACGATTGACGGCGCGACAACCTCGTATTCTGACATCATGGAGGCGTTTGCGGCAGCACAGGCCACAAAAACGCCGGCGGTCATTAAACTTATCAATGATGTCAGTATAGGCAACCGCAATGTCGTCCTTGCCAATGACGGTGATATTACGTTTGACCTTAACGGATGTGTGTTTTCCGGCACGTATTCAAGTGCTGACGGTAGATATAACGGCCTGATTTCGCTCGGTGCAAGCGGCGTAAACGCAGCCATCACATTTACGCTCACCGACACCGCGGGCGGCGGCAAAATCCAAAACACCACAGAAAACAGTGATACCTGTGTGATTTATGTCAGTTCCACAAAGGCGCGCCTTAAAGTGGAAGGCGGAACGATCGAAAGAAGCGGAGACGATGGTACGTTTAACGGCGCGGCAGTGATCTATACGGCCTTTGGAAATGTGGAGGTTTACGGCGGAACACTCACCGGAAACGTTTACGGAATTACGGTGTCGGCCTCCGGCAGCGCTTTTGTCAGCGTGTCCGGCGACGCGAAGGTTTACGGCCGCTATGCGGCCATAAACTCCTTGAGCGATGGTATTATCGAACTTTCGGGCGGCACCTATTCTTCAGGAGGCAGTAAGCCGACGTTTCGTACAGTATCGGGCACGATCGGTTCCCTGCTCAAGGAAGGATATACGTTTATATCGGAAAGCGGTGCGAAAATTGACCCGGCAACCAGTGCCACATCGTTTTATGAAGAGGTATACGTGGTTGAAAAAGTCAACCCGGTGGCATATATTGACGAAAACGGGAATGCCGCGCAGTGTGCCGAATACACCACGCTTAGCGGTGACCCCGAAGACGGAAAGCTTGTCGGAGGCACCAATGGGGAAGAAAACTGGTATGTACTTACGGGACAGTTTCGGGCAGAGAAGAACTGGACGGTAAGCGGAAACGTAAACCTGATTCTTACGGACGGTTCAAGCTGTTATGCGCCCGAATTTTCCATTAAGCTTGAGGACAAAGCAGTGCTTAAAGTTTACGGCCAGGAAAACAGTACAGGTACATTGACGGCTATTTGCGGCGATGAACAGACCGCTGCGCTCGGAGGGCCTGCCGAGAAATCGTACGACCCGGAGTACGGCATCACCGGTGACTGGACGCGCGGATCTTTAGAGCTTTACGGCGGAAATATTAACGTGACGAGCAGCAAATACTACGCAGCTTTTTTGCGCTACCTCACCGTGAAGGGCGGAACATTCACCGCAAAAGCTCCGGAGGATATCGCGGCCATTTCTCTGCAGTACGGCGACAGCAGTCTGACACTTGCGGATGACTTCAAGATCGTAGAGGCGAATGATCCGCAGAGGCGTATTTCCTACGCCAACATCGCCGGCATTGCGGTTTTGATGGCAAAGTGCACGGAGCATGTCTGGAGTTATTCCGCATCCGAAGACGTGGGAATGCACAAGGCGACCTGCGATCTTTGCAGCACATCGAGGGAGGAGACGCATACATACAACCTCTACGGCGGAACCCGGGACGAGACAAAGCACAATCTTAAATGTGTGTGCGGCGCGGTGTCTGAGGGAACGGAAGCGCACGATTTTGCATGCCTTCCAAACAGTGATACGCTAACCCACGGCAAAGCCTGCAAGGTCTGCGGTTACAGGGATTTGGCAGACGATGAACGGCACGATTTTACGGCGGATAAAACCACGTGTGCAGACTGCGGTTTTCAAAGAGGGGTACATCTTGCCCTCGGTGCAGAGGAGTTTAACTATGCAACACTGGGTGAGGCGATTGTCAAGGCTGCCGGAGATTACGCCAAGCCGAGCAGCGGCGGAGTCATAACCGTCTGCGGCGGCATAGAAGTCTTTGACGCAAGACCGACTTCGATCAATTGGGGGACGTTCACCATTGATTTTGGCGGCAGTAATTTGAAACTCGGTATCGGAAAAAGCGCCTTTGTGATCGGAACGTATGCCGATGTTACGCTCAAAAACGGAGGGCTTGATCTTAGCGGACATATGAGCTATACGACACCGGGAATCCTCGTTGACGCCGGAAAACTCACCCTTGAGAATTTTACAGTAACCGCATCCTGTCATAGCACTCCTGGGAAAGAGCATAAGCAGTATCCCGGTATTACGGTGAAGAGTTATGGCGTAAATCCAAGGGGAAGACTTACCATCAAAGATAACGTCACGCTTCGCGGCGGATTTACGGTGGACGGCCGGTATTCCGAAATAACGCGTCTGACGGGCGGCACCTTCGTTTGCAGCTGTGATTTGGCAGTCGGAAACGCGCCGATGATTGACCTGGACGGTAAAAAAATCACGGATATTCTGGCAGACGGCTATGCGCTCGCCAAGGCGGACGATGCGAATACGCTTGTCCCGATGTATGACGAAAACGGCGATGCACTGTCGCAGATCGCGACAGATGTACAGGTTGTGCCGCACAATCATGATTTAAGTCATGGAAAATGCGGCTGCGGCTATCTTTGTACGCACGAAAATACCGATGCAGACGGTAAGTGTACCGCCTGCGGTGCGCAGATTATGGCGGCAAAGATCACCTGGATGGACGGCGAAACGGAACAATCCGCACTTGCCGAAAACACTGATGCGGCAGTACAAAAGGTAAATGCGCTGAATGAATCGGGAAAATCTGACGTTACTGTCACGCTCCTTATGGATTTAGACAGTGAGTGGGTGATGAAGGACAGCGGTACCTTTATGCTTACCGCAGCGGATGGCGTAACACTTTCTAAAAACATTACCGCAGATGGAGAGACGGATGTTACCGTTGCCGGTGGAACGTACGGAGGTGCAGATGCAGAAAATCCATTTGCCATCACGGCGAAAAACGGCGGAAAAATCGCGCTTAAGGGCGGCAGATTTTACGGTCTGCAAACCGGAGGCGATTTGCCCGGCATCGGCGGCGTCATGGCGAACGGTTATGCGCTTGCCAAAGCGGACGATGCGAATACGCTTGTCCCGATGTATGACGAAAACGGCGTCTTTCTGTCGCAGATTAAGGCGGATATACAGGTTGTGCCGCACACCCATAACGCAGAAAGCGGAAAATGCGTCTGCGGCTATGTGTGCGAACATAAAAACGTTGACAACAGCGGCAAGTGTACTGTCTGTGGCGCGCAGGTGATGACGGTAAAAATCACTTGGACGGACGGCGGAACGCAGCAATCCGATTTTACCAAAACCACCGATGCGGCAGTGCAAAAGGCGAGTGAACTCAGCGGAGCGGGAAAATCCGATGTCACCGTGACACTCCTTGCGGATTTGGACAGCGAATGGGTGATCAAAGACGGCGGCACCTTCAAACTTACTACCGCGGACGGCGTAACGCTTTCACAAAATATTACGGTAAGCGGCAACACCGATGTGACCGTGATCGGCGGAACGTATGGCAGCCAATCAGGAAATCGGTTTATCATCACATACCAAAACGGCGGAAAGATCGCGCTCATGGGCGGCGGCTTTTATGCGTTGGATGTGATCGAGACGGGTTCGGTGTATGCACCCGGCATCGCCAGCATTATGGCGGATGGATATGCGTTTTACAGAAAAGATGCTGCAGGAAACGAATATCTTACGGACTTGGGACATGCGAGCTCGTTTTCTTTAAAAGGTGAATCTGATCCGGCTTTCATCAGGCCGCATACAGACCATGTCTTTGAATGGAGACAGGGTCGTTACGGTGAAGAATTCTACGCCTGCGGCTGCGGACTTGAAGCGGTGGCTTTCATAACGACGGGCGAGAATACGGTTTATTACGCGGATTTGCAGGAGGCGATCAATGCGGCCAAGGGCGGCGACACCATTGTGCTTTGCGGTTTTACGCGGCTTCAGGAGGATATCGTTATTGAAAATAACTGGGACTATAACACTCCGGTTACCATCGACTTAAACGGCCGGACCGTCAGCTTTACAGATGGCAGCAACACCCCGAACGGTCATAAAATGATTGTCAATGATTATGCTGCAGTCACGATAAAAGGTGAGGGCAGGATTACCTCGCTTTTTGCAGAGCCTTATGCGATCATTTGCTTGTACGGCGGCACCTACGGAAGGCTTGAAAAGCGTGACGGTGATGGCGACGGCGTGCTGGGATATTGTGCAAAGGGCTACGGATTAAAGGGCAGTGACGGTTGGATAACCCAGTATTACTCGATGGCGGTGAGCGATGTTACGGTCAAAAAAGCACCGTATGAGATTAAGAATATCATCGCAACAACCGATCCGGCCGGCACAGCGGATGCAGCTGCATTTTATACCGAACAGAAGGCCTATGTAAAGGCCGCGTTGGAACTTGAAAGCGGAGAGGAAGCGATCAGCGATTCCAATCCGGTTCTGTGCAGTGTTTCTGTCACTCCGGCAGACGGCGGTTCTCCGGCGATTGAACAGATCAAATGTTACAGTTCGGATGTATCGGTGGAGGTCATTCTGCCGGATAAAAGCGGTGACTACGTGATTTCCGTTACCGTTTGGCATTTGGGCTGCGAGGTAAAGGGCGATACCAAGCGGATTACCGTATCGGTATGCGATCACACATCCTACACGGACGGCAAGTGTGATACCTGCGGCGTAGCATGCAAGCATACGGACGTTTCTGATGCCGGTCACTGCGGTATTTGCGGAATGGATTTCAATCTTTTGCTCACGGCCGCAAACGGTTCGGTTTCGTACTACGCGGACGTGAATGCCGCTTTTCAGGATGCAGGGCTTGCGGCCAATAAGGGCTGTACGCTAAAGCTCTTTAAGACGGTCAGTGATGCGACAGTGATCAATCCGGAGTATGAGAAACAGACGGAAAGAGCGGAGTTTACGTTTGACCTGAACGGGTTTGATTTTGGCGATTGGAGCGGGACGTTGGTTTTAAACAAGGCGGACATGACGCTGATCTCCTCAAAATTGACCGGCGGATACATTGGCTTTTATTCGATGCTTCGTCTTGATAACGATGCAGTGCTCAAAAGCCCGGCGACCGAATCAAAGCTATACATAAGCAGTATCAATTTTCCGGGTCAGAAAACCAGTACGGTATCCTTGGGCGCCGGTGTGTATTTGGCGAATTTGTTGAGACCGACCAGCCCCTCGGTACTGGAAAGCGGAGAAATGCTGGAAGAGGGCTGCGTATTCCGCTTAAATGGCGGAAACGGTAACATCGTACCAAGAGACGACAGTACCACCGGCATTTATGGAGCGCTTGTTGTAAGGTGTCCGCACGAAATGGAAAATAGCGCGTGCAAATATTGCGGTTTTGTTTGCGAACATAAGAACTATCAGGACGGCAAATGTACCGACTGCGGCACGCTCTGCCTGCATAAGAATGTGGACGAGACAACCTGTATTTGCGGTACCTGTGAGATGCAGATGGCGGTTAAGACGGAGAAAAAGGACGGCGCAATCAGCTATGGCACTGATCTTTCTGCCGCGATGAATGCGGCAGAGGACGGAGAGACCGTCACATTGCTGAAGAACACCGTGCTCAGCGAAAATGGGTATGTTTACGGCAGTGGAAAAACAGTTACGCTGGATCTGAACGGATTTATCGTTGACATCAACGGAGAGTACGCTTTTCACGTTGGCGTAACACCGGAAAACGCTCCGAAAGCATACGGCACGCTGGCGATTGCCAGAAGAGGCGATGTGCTGCCTGCCTTAAATATTTCGGAAAGCGGCACACTGGATTTGAGCGGCTGGACGGGCGGAAAGATCGAATGTTTGTCGATAGAAGAAAACAGCACCGTGAAAGGAGATATACCGCGCGAGGCGCAGATCGGGACAATGATCCTTACGGGATTTAAGAAAAGCGAAATCAATGAGATCGCGCTAAATGGCGGCAGCTACGGAAAAATCCAATGGAATAACGCTGACGGTGAGATCGGTCTTACGCTCGGCAGCCTGCTTGCACCGGGATATGCGTTTGCGCAAGAGGATCAGTTTGTACTTTATACAAAAACACTCAATGCAGCGGATGCATCGATAGCGAATGTTAGGGTCGTAAAGTGCGAAAACCATGCGGACGCAGACGGTGACGGCAAGTGTGATTACTGTAATGTTCAGCTGGCGGCAAGCGTAGAGAGCAACGGCGTTAAGCGCGTTTACACGGATCTGCAGGAGGCGCTTGACACAGCCGATAGCGGGACGTATACAGTTTGGCTTTTTGCCGACGCAAACGGCAGCTATACCGTGAAAAAAGGCAGCGGAACATTCAAGATGAACGGCAAAACTGTCAACGAGATTGTTTTTGAAGATGATGCAAAGGTGGCACTGAATGACAGCGGTGCGGCAAACAGCGTCACTTTCCGCGGAGGATCGGCAAGGTTTAACGGCGGCGGTCAGAGGGTTACCATCCATAAACTGATTATTGCAGACGGCGCAAGCTGGAGCAGTATTCTTCCTGATGCCGATGACTACGACGATTACGGTAACCGATACGGTTACAAGGTATACAGTGACAGCACCACATTTCAGTGGTATGACAGGGATACGATCGGAGATGAAACCTCGATAAGCAATGTCAAAGTGATGGGACTTCCTGTAACGGGCGAACCGTCGCTGACGCTTGACCACAAGCCGCTGACAGAGAGCGGCAGCGTCATGATTGATAAGCCGTATACCTTCCGGTTTCAAGCGAACGTGACCGATGGATACGGCGGAGGCGGAGTCTTATTCATGCAAAAGGAAGGGGAGGCAGTGCCGACATACACGTTAAAGGCTGCCGGTGATGGTTTTGACTACGAATGCGATCCCTGGACATTTGACCGCTTAAAAATCGGCACTTATAAAGTCTGGACGGAGGTAAGCAAGGAGGGCTATGTACGCAGAAGTAAGACATACACGCTGAATGTCAGAGAAAAACTCCTGCCGACAGGTAAGCCCACCCTTGATAAAACCGAAATCACCTATGGCGATGAAATCAGCAGCATCGGTTTCTCGTCGGATAGGCTGCGCGATGAGGAAAACAATGTCGATGTATTAGGTACGTTTGCCTGGAGAGACGGCAGCGAGAAGCCCTCACGTGCAGGCGATTATGAGGCAGAGTGGATATTTACGCCAAGCGATGCGTATGACGCAACGTATGCATCCGTCACCGGCAAGGTAACCATTAAGGTAAACAAAGCGGCTATCCCCTCCGGGACGATAACGGCTCCCGGAGTGATAAACAATCTTGTATACAAGATTGACGATGACACGCCGCAGGTTCTTCACACCACAGGCGATGTTGAGAATGGTTTCGGCACGATGAAGTACACCTTGGGCGATCCCGAAAATGCGGATATCGTTTGGTCGGAGAAACCGATTACAAGCCGTAATGCCGGAGAATTTACGGTGTACTATAAGGTGTTCGGTGACGAAAATCACCTTGACGCGGCGTATGGCGAGATTTCGTGCAGCATTGCAAAATACGAACTGAAATACAGCGTTGTATGCAGCCCCAAGGTATATGACGGCAATGATAGCGGTGACCCTACGAAAATTGATGATGTGAAGTTCTTCAATACGGAGGATCCGCCAAAGGAAATCACGCTCAGAAATGACGACTACGAGATAGTCAGCATTCGATACAAGAGCAAAAACGTCGGCGGAAACTTAGGCACAGATGATGTGGAGGCAGAGGCAACCATCACCCTCAAAGGCGATATCGCGATCAATTATGCATTAGCAGGCGGTACAGCATGCGGCCGTATTACCCCGGCGCCCTTTGAAGGAATCAGCTTCGACAGTTATACCTACAAGATTTGCTACACCAATACCGTCCCCAGATCCGTCTTTACCACCTCTTTCGGCGCACCGGATAATCTGGACTGCGAAATCTATCCGAGTACGAACCTCGGCGATGCCAAGAAAGATATTCTCTCGCATATGGAACTGAACGACAATTCCTTCTTCACGTTCATTGTCAAAGAGGAACTGACTGGGAGTGACATCGGCAAGAAAACTACGGTGAAGTTTAAGATTTACTCCAAGGATCATAACTACTGTACGGATGAGCTTTCCTTCACGGTTGAGATTGTAGACAAAGCAAGCCCCAGACTTACGCCCGATCCCGTTACGATGGTCTACAACGGCAAGGCTGTTCCGAAAGAACTTATCACCGGTACGGCAACAATTGACGGATATCGAATTGATGGTTCGTGGAGCTGGGAGAATGAAAAAGCACCGACAAATGTGACGGAAAACGAAGAATACACCGTTGTATTCACGCCGAGGTATGAAAACCTCTATCACAGCGCAACCGCAAAGGCAAAAGTAACGGTTACGCCGAGAGAGATCGGCGATGAAAGTATTTCTTTTGCGCCCGTCGGCAATTCTTACGCCTATACGGGTGAGCCGATAACGCCGAAGGCTTTTGGCGAATACAAATACGACAAAAACGAAATAGCCCGCAAATTGGCTGAGGATACGGACTACACGGTAACGTATCCTGCGGATGTGACAAATGTCGGTGAAAAAGAAATAACCGTAACCGGCCACGGCAACTTTGGCGGCACGAGAGTGCTGAAGTACACGATAACTCCGTGCGAGACGACACCAACGGTAACGCTTTCCGACACGGAATACACCTATGACGGAAACGAAAAGAGACCGGCCGTGACGGTGACGGTGAATGGTAAAACGCTTGTTGAGGGCATAGACTTTGATGTGGCCTACGCAAACAACACAGACGCTGAGGCCGGCGCAAAGGTGACCGTCACCGCCAAAGGAAATTATGGCTTTGCAAAGATGGAGCGGTTCTTCCATATTCAAAAGGCGGACGCCGCCATCGATACCGCGCCTGCGGCGAAGAGCCTTACCTACAATGGTATGTCTCGGTATCTTGTTACGGATGGCATAGCAAAGGGCGGCACATTCCGGTATAAACTCGGTGACGGGGACTGGACATCATCGGTTCCTATGGCGAGAGATGCCGGTAAATACACCGTATGGTACTGCGTAATCGGTGACAATAACCATAAGGATCTTGCCGCGCAGAGCGTAGAAGTAAACTTAGAACCAAAGGACATCGAAAATGCAGAAATCATCCTCTTCGGAAATCTGACCTATAACGGAGAGACCCAGACACAGGAGTTGTTTGGTGTAAGGGTAGACGGATTGAACGTTTACACCTATGACGTGGCGAACAATACCGCAAAGGATGCCGGGGATTACGTCTTGACCGTGAAGGCAAGCGGCAACTTTAAGGGTGAGAAAACGAAAATGTTTACGGTTGCACGCAAGACTGTGACGGCCAATGTCACGGTAAACGGAACGTATACTTATAATAAAACGCCCATCGAGCCGACCGAGGTTGTTGTCAAAGACGGTGAAACGGTGATTTCGGGCGATGAGTACAGTCTGTCCTTTGCCAACAATACCGAGGCAGGTACGGCAACGGTGACCGTTTCGGATAAAGATGGCGGCAACTACGCGGTGAGCGGTACCGGCACATTTACCATAGACAAAGCAACCGTACCGGTCAGACCAAACGATATCACCAAGGTTTACGGTGAGGAGGCGGTGCCGACGCTTTGGAGCGACAGTTCCTTAATTCAAGAGAGCGACCTTGCAGAAATTGCCAAAACGCCCGGCATCTTCAGCAGCGACGGTATCGCAAAAATGGCGCCGGTGGTCGATGGCGGCTATGTACTGACGGTGGATCCCTCGCAGTGTGAGACGAAGAATCTGATCTTCCGTGCAGACGGTGCGGCAACTATCACCGTAAACAAAGCACCGCTTACGATTAAGGTAAAAGATGTCCGCCGTGAATACGGCGCGGAAAACCCACCGCTTGAAGTTGAATATTCCGGGTTTGTACCGGGCGAGGACGAGAGCGTTCTTGACGGAACGCTAACGCTCAGCTATGATAACAGGATTCACGCAGAGACTGCCGTTGGCACGTACGAGAAAGCGGCACACGCCGAGGGACTTTCCTCCGGCAACTATGCCATCAACTATCTGGAAGGTGACGTTGTGATTGAAAAAATCGCCGTTACCATGACGGCCGGCACGGCGAGAAGCACCTATCTTACGGTAGAGCTTGACCGTCCGCTGGCCGGACTGACCGCGGCAGATTTTACGGTGACAGACAGTGAGGGACAAATTGTTCCGATCAGCCGTGTCACGGCATCGGCGGATCAGTTAAAGTATAGCTTGACGGGGAACTTTGCGGTTGGCAGCATGCATACCGTGACGCTGAATCTGGATCAGACGCCGTATCATCTGACGCATAACATCGTGAACCTGACCCTGTCGATCACACCGCAGCGCGGCGGTGGCGGCGGCAGCGTCAGCGGTCTCGGCGGCGGAGGCGGCACAAGTGCGATTGGCCGCTATACCGTGACGTTTGAAACAAACGGCGGCAGCCGGATCGAAAAGCAGAGTGTGGCAAAGAACACGTTGCTCAGCGAGCCGTCCGCACCGACCAAGGAGGGGTATGCGTTTGCAGGCTGGTATACCGACAAAGAACTGAAAGAAAAGCACGACTTTAGCCAAACGGTTACCAAAAATCTGACGCTGTATGCGGCATGGACAGAGGCGGAAGAGGATCTTTCCGCACGGCAGATGATTTTAACCATCGGCGAAAAGGAGGCCATGGTCTTTGGCGAGAGAAAGACCAACGATGTTGCACCGCAGATTGTGGGTGACCGCACCATGCTTCCGGCACGCTTTGTGGCAGAAAACCTTGGTGCAATCGTTGCATGGAACGGTGAAACGGAGGTTGTCACCATTCGGGGCAAAAACCTCAAAGACAACACCGAGGTTATCATTGTGATTCCGATCGGTTCGGAAATTGCCAACGTAAACGGCAGAGAATACCGTCTGGATTCACCGGCGTTTGTCGAAAACGACCGCACGTATACGCCGATTCGCTTTATCTCGGAAGAACTCGGCGCAAACGTCGATTGGATCGAATCGGAGCAAAAGGTTGTTATCACGAAGTAACAAAAAAAACAGTGACCACAGCGGTCACTGTTTTTTTGTTTTACTCCCAACGGTTTTCTCGGCATAAGATTTCGTCAGTCCTTCTACAAAAATAGCTTCGCTCATTTTTGAACCCTCCTGACTGCACGCAGCTCGATATAACCGCGCTGACCGCGGGGTTCTAATTGAATGCGCGGATTTTCATCGTCCCAGCGACAGCCGATGACAGACGGATCATAGCTGTCCATCGCCGCCTGGACGGTGCGGATTGCCGTGCAGTAATCCTCCTCTCGGAAGGGCTGTCCCTGAAACATCAGATATTCCGCCTCCGGCAGATGAATGGTATCAAAGCCCTCAGGAATGACCCCCTTATAGTCGGTTTCGACCTCCACACCCTGCACATAGGTGGAAGTGTTCGGTTTTTTGTACTTTTCGGGCAGCCACATGGAAACAGGCTCTCCACAAAGTGACTTCATACTCATTAAGATGCCCCACACATCGCAGCTGACTTCCTCGCAGTAGGGAAAATAGTCCTCTGCGCACTTGCCGCGTTTGATGATACACAGGCGCCCGGGCTTGCGGATAACCTGTATGAAAATCGTTTGAATTTTAGACACGTCGATATTCTCCTTTCTCAGTTCACGATATTTTGCACCGTAAGGGATGAAGAACGGGACGGGTACGGGATTTTTCATGTAGTCGCTCGGATTCAGCCCGAACTCCCGATAAAATGCCCGTGTGAAAGTGTCTGCATTGGAAAATCCGTCGTCAAAAGCCGCATCAATGACCTTGACATCGCCGCTCTGCAGTTGCTTTGCCGCCTGTGTGAGCCGATATTTTCTGATATACTCGGTCGGTGTCAATCCAAGGCAGTCCCGAAACAGCCGATAGGAATACCACGGAGAAAACAGCGATGCCTGCGCAAGATCAGACAAGCTGATTTCCTCGGTTTTATGCTTTTCTATGTAATCCTGCATTCGCTGGACAGCCAAAACCTGTTCTTTCATGTACCTCAACTCCTTACAGACAATATGATATCGTACAAAGCGGATTATCTCTCGACTTTCTTTGCCTTTTTTATTTTTGCAACGGGAAAATAAAATCCCGTTTTAGACACAAAAAAGGACAACAGCTTTGTGTCAAAACCGTTGTCCTTATTCCGGACGATGTGAGCTTTTTAGATATAAGACTGCGCCGCAGGCGCACTCGCAAAAGGCTGGTAATGAACCAAAGATGTTATGAGGGCGTTTGCAACCGAGTAGCCGACGCGAATGTGACCTTTTGCAAAAGAGGAGGAGCATCGGCATGAGTGAACCCTGATTTTTGTATAAAAAGACAGAGCAAGCGATATATCGCTTGCTCTGTCGTGGCTCCTCCAGTTGGACTCGAACCAACGACCCTGCGGTTAACAGCCGCATGCTCTACCAACTGAGCTATAGAGGAATATGTTATCCCACGGATAGGATATGCAGATTGTGCCATTTCATGCATCAAATTTGCAACACTGTTATTATAGCAGATTTTTCAAAAATGTCAAGGGGTTTTTATGTTTTTTTCAAAACTTATTTGTGGGTTTTGCCGCAGCATTAAAAAACGGTTGCAGTAAAGTGCGGCCATGTGCCGCGCCGGTGCGAATGCTATTTTACAAACAGGGGTGTATATAAAACAGCGTGCAAGGAATGGCCTTACACGCTATCTTATATAAAAGCATCGCATCCAAGGCGCTGCGTTAAAGGATGATACAAATCATGCCGCCGCTGCCCTCGTTGATGATTTTTTGCAGGGTTTCCTGCAGCTTCATCTGTGCGTCATCGGGCATCCGATACAGCTTGTTATGCAGTCCCTCGTTCACAAGTTCGTGCAGAGATTTTCCAAAGATGTTGGATTCCCATATTTTTTTGGTATCGCTTTCAAACTCGTTAAGCAGATAATGCACCAATTCCTCCGACTGCCGTTCGGTGCCGACAATCGGACTGACTTCTGTCTCGATGTCCGCCCGTATCATATGGATTGACGGTGCGCTTGCCTTCAGGCGCACGCCAAAGCGGCTGCCCTGTTTGACGATTTCCGGCTCCTCCAGGGTCAGTTCGTCCATGGACGGGGTTACGATGCCGTAGCCCTTTACCTCCTGCAATGCAGAGGCGACCTTATCATATTCTTTTTTCATTGCAGAAAGCGTGCGCATGAGATGCAGCATTTCCTGTTTATCCTCAATGGAAAATCCGGTCTGCTCCTGTACGGTTTTGTAAAACAGCGGTTCCGGCACCGTGATTTCGATTTCGGCACGGCCGGCGCCGGCATCCATTTTCGAAACCTGTGCGCTTTCGATGTATTCACAATCGCGCAGGGTATCGGGAAATTCCATAACATCTGCGATCTTTCGGACATGCTTTGCATGGTCAAAGACGGTGTCGCCAATGCCGGTCTTTAAGGGATTGCTCTCCTCCAGAGAAAGAACCCATTGCGGGATCCGGATACCTACCTCAATCAGCGGAAATTCGTAAAGAATTTGCTGCATCAAACGGTTGATATCCTGTTCCGTCATCTCCATACAATTGAGGGCGGTGACGCAGACGCCAAACTTTTTGTGCAGCGCCATGCAATATTCCTGCGTCTGCGGCGCATTGGGATCAACGCAGTTTATCACTACGACAAACGGCTTGTTCAGCTCGGTAAGCTCCCGGATGACCCGTTCTTCGGCGTCAACATAATCGCTGCGCGGAATGTCCGTGATGCTGCCGTCTGTGGTAATCACGATGCCGACCGTGGAATGCTCGGCGATGACCTTGCGCGTGCCGGTCTCGGCGGCCTCGGCAAAGGGGATCGGCTCGTCAGACCACGGACTCATGACCATCCGCGGCATTTCGTCCTCAATATAGCCTCTGGCGCCGTCAACGATATAGCCGACACAGTCAATCATTCTTACTTTAAACTGTGCGGAGTCTCCGATCGAAATTTCGACCGCCTCGTTCGGAATAAACTTTGGTTCCGTGGTCATGATGGTCCTTCCGGCGGCGCTTTGCGGAAGCTCATCCATGGCGCGGCTCCGTTTGAAGTCGTTATCCATTCTCGGAATGACCACCATATCCATAAATTTTTTGATAAAGGTGGATTTCCCGGTGCGAACCGGCCCCACGACCCCAATGTAAATATCGCCCTGGGTCCGGTTGGCGATATCCCGGTAGATGTTATTGTAGCTATCCATATTCATCCTCCTTAGAATGGTGCTTCGTTTATACCAATATATTGTGTGCTTGTTTCCTTTATTCCGATTTGGCGGCATTTTTTTAAAAATCCGCCCGGACACGGACGGAGGACATGGATGATTCTTGACACTTTTTTAATCTTTTTGTATAATAGAAAAAAGGGATCACGGGAAACGGGGGGATTTGGATGGAACAGCTGTATTTTTACCTTTGGTATTTGCTGATTTACGCTTGCCTCGGCTGGTGCGCCGAGGTGGCTTATGCAGCCGTAAAGCTTAAAAAGTTTGTCAACCGCGGTTTTTTAAACGGGCCGGTGTGTCCGATCTACGGCTTTGGCGTTTGTATTGTGGTGTTTTGCCTGACGCCGATCCAGAATCGACTGCCGATTCTGTTTATCGGTGCGGTGATTCTGACCTCCGCTTTGGAATTTTTGACCGGGTATGTTTTAGACAAGGTATATCACGAGCATTGGTGGGATTACTCCAATCAGCCGCTTAACCTCAAAGGCTATATTTGTCTTTCGTTTTCGCTGCTTTGGGGTGTGGCCTGCGTTGCGGTTGTGCGGCTGGTGCATCCGGCGGTTTCAGCGGTCGTTGCGTGGATGCCGCGATGGCTCGGCTTACCCCTGCTGTTTGTCTTTCTGGATATCTTGCTGATTGATTTTGCATCCACGGTTGAGAATCTGAGGCGGTTTCGCAAGGCAATGAAGATGGTAGAGACGGTTAGCGGAAAGCTGAAGGAGTTTTCCGACGATGTGGGAAGCGGAATTTCCGGCAAGGTGCTGCAAACGATGGAAAAGGGGGAAGAACTCAAGGTCGGTGTGGAGGATTTCCGTGCGGAAAAGCGGGATCAGTATTTGCAGAACAAGTCGGAATTGTTACTGGATTTATATGCGCTGCTTTCAAGGACGGAGCCGGGAAGAAAGCGTATTTTTAAGGCGTATCCGAATCTGAAACGGGCGGCTGCCGCACGGCAGGCAGAGGAATATAAAGCTGCTGCGTGACTGGCTGCAGCGGCGCGGTGAAAGAAATAAGGACTAAAAAATAAAGGGGAACGCAGCTGCGTTCCCCTCTTTGCTTTAACCGATTTAACCGTTCTCCAGGGCTTGTTCTAACCAAAAGATGCCGATGTCCAGTGCCTTATACAGTCCGTCACGCTCAGCCTGACGAATCAGTCTGGACTTTTTGCCCTCATTCGTTTTCAGCTCAATGATTACCCGTTTGGAAATTTGCAGATCTTCCAGCGGAGTTTGTTCCTCCAGCCGGAAGGTCACAACGTATTTGTCCTCCGGGTTGCCGTAGTAAATCATGTTTCCGGAGCGAACCAGGGGCTTGCCGTTATAGGTCAAAATCTGCGGTTCTTTCGGTGTTTTGTCCGCCTTTTTTGTGCGGGTAGTCTTTTTTGGTGTTTCAGACGGTGTAGCTGCAGCCATAGTATCATCACCTTTCTGCCCACATGAATAGAAATTGAATTTTACCTGTGGGCAAGTAAAATTTTGCGGTTTGTCAAAAGCAAAATCTGCATTCCCAAATCGGAGCTTAAACGATTCTAAGCGTATAAGAACCGAATGCAAAATGTCGGTTTATCGGTCGATGTTTTGATCCCGGCCGGGGCCGACGCCAACGGACGCTACACGGCAGCCGCATAACTCTTCCACGCGTAAAATATACTTCTGCGCAGCGAGCGGAAGCTTGGAAAATTCCTTAATCTGGCTAATATCTTCACTCCAGCTGTCCATTTCTTCATAAATCGGCTTACACTTTGCCAATTCCTCCAGCGTGGGAGGAAAGTCGGTGGTAACCCGGCCGTCTTTTTCATAAGCGACACAAATTTTGATCTTGTCAAGGCCGCCCAGAGGATCGATCTTGTTCAGTACGACCGAGGTTAGAGAACTGGTACGTACCGCATACTTTGCAATCACGGCGTCAAACCAGCCGGTGCGTCTGGGACGGCCGGTGGTGGTGCCGAATTCATGACCCTTTTGACGGATCGCCTCGCCGACTTCATCATCCAATTCTGTCGGGAAGGGGCCGTTGCCGACACGGGTTGTATATCCTTTTAAAATGCCGATACATTCGTCAATCAGGGTAGGGCCGATGCCGCTGCCCACGCACACGCCGCCGGAGATGGGATGGGAGGAGGTCACATAGGGATAGGTGCCAAGGTCTAAATCCAGCAAAATGCCCTGTGCCCCTTCAAAAAGGACTTCCTTTCCGTCTTTGATGCTTTGATACAAAATCGGCGTTGTGTCGGTCACATAGGACGCGAGCCGCTTTGCGTATTCGCTGTACTCCGCAATCACCGATTCGGGGTCGATCGCCTCGCCGCCGTATACCAGAGTAATCATTTTGTTCTTGATGGCAAGGTTCTCGCGGACGCGCTTTGCAAAGATGTCGGGTTGAATCAAATCGCACATCCGAATGCCGCAGCGCTCGGTTTTATCCATGTAGCAGGGGCCGATGCCCTTTTTGGTGGTGCCGATGCTGCTTTCGCCGCGCGCCGCCTCGGAAAGGCCGTCCA
>URTH01000018.1 GCA_900550775.1 uncultured Eubacteriales bacterium
GATTTTGGGCGCACGCCCAAAATCATCATCTATGCATCAATTATAACATACGGACAAGCCGCGAATCGGCTTGTTTCACCCCGTTTCAATGGATGCATCCGGGATTTTGGGCGCACGCCCAAAATCATCATCTATGCATCAATTATAACATACGGACTTTTTGTGTCAATACGAAATGTCCATATTTTATAAAATTTCGTCTGCATTTTCTATTGTCTCGCGCAGGGCGTTATGATACCATGAAACAAGAAAAAAAATAAAAAAGCCGCTGCGGGCGGCGGAACGGAGCGTATTATGAACCATCAAATCGGTGCTTATCCCACCATGATTACCCCCTATCACCCCGACGGCTCGGTCGATTTTGACACCGTAAAGCGCTATGTAAAATGGTACCACGACAAAGGCTGCACCGGCATCTTTGCCATCTGCCAGTCAAGCGAGATCATCTATCTTTCGGTCGAGGAACGGGTCGCGATTAACAAAACCGTGTACGAGACCGCGGCAGAAATCGCAGAAAACGGCGGCCGAAAGATGACGATTGTCTCTTCCGGGCATGTGGCCGACCGCTTAGAGGATCAGGCGGCAGAGCTGAACCAAATCATAGAAAGCGGCACCGACGCGCTGATTCTGATTACCAACCGCCTTGACCCCAACAACGAGGGCGACGATGTATGGATCAAAAATGCCGAAAAGCTGCTTTCCATGCTGCCCTCTGACGTTCCGCTGGGACTGTACGAGTGTCCGCTGCCCTACAAGCGCCTGGTAACGCCCAAAATTTTAAGATGGTGTCTTGCAACAGGGCGGTTTTATTACATGAAGGACACCTGCTGCGACGCGCAGACGATCAAAGAGCGGCTTTCGATCTTGGACGGCAGCTACTTTAAACTGTATAACGCAAACTGCCAGACGCTGCTCTCCTCGCTAAAGGACGGCGGCGCCGGGTACTGCGGCATTATGGCAAACTTCCACCCGGAGCTGTATGTCTGGCTGTGCGAAAACTATCAAAAGCAGCCGGAAAAGGCAGCGTTTGTGCAATCGCTGATCGGCACGGTCGGATTTACCGAGGTGGGGCTGCCCTATCCGCTGACGGCAAAGTATCACATGAATCTTTGCGGCATCAAGACGGAAAATATTGCACGTAACCGTAAATCGGAGGAGCTGACCGCGTATGTTAAGGACTGCACGCGGCAGATGCAGCTGCTGTGCGACACCGTTTATCAAAACATCATAAAATAACAACAAGGAGGGGTCAGCCCCTCCTTATTTTTGGTATTCATAGATTTTGACAAGGCCGCGCGCGGTGGAGGCAAGCACTGCCGCGGCATCGGCCGCAACAATCTCCTTCTCTGTGCAAAAGGCAAGCAGCTTTGCCGTCGCGCATTTGATGGCCTCCTTGCCGCCGATGACTACCTTTTCTTCCTCCGCCTTTGCGATCTCTCTCACCTCGCCCTCCAGCACCGCGCCGAGGAAAAAACTGTAAACCGCGTCGGCGTCCGCCTGAAACTGGTTTTTCAGCACCCGAACCTTAAAGAGCGCCGCGTTGACGCTGTGTTCCTTGGCAAACGCATAACCGTCCTTTAACGCCTTTTCGTCAAGGCGCGTGCCGGCAAGATGCACCGCGTCCTTTAAAATGGTGTTCTGCGACAGGGCAGCGATCATCTCGCCGGTCAGCATGGTGGTAAAATCCACAATCCGCCCGGCGGCGTCCACGTGAATCAGCTTGGAATGTGACCCCGGCAGCACATAGACGGCTGCACGCTCTAAATGCTCCATCAGCCCGATCAGCTCGGTTTCCTCGCCGCGCATCATATCGGCGTCCGCAATCGTCTCTCCCTCCGTTTTCACACCCGGAACAAAGACAAACGGAATCTCGCAGATGCTTGGAATCGTGACCTCGCGCATGCTTGCATGCAGCTCGCGGATTCCGGTCGGGACGCGGATATGCGGCAGCGAACATAAGCCAAACTCTGACGTGATCATGCCGGAGGCAAGAATCCTCTTCACCGGCGCGTCACGCTCAGCCAGATGCCGCAGTGCGGCAATCGCGCGCTTTAGCGCGGCCTCAAACGCCGCCTTATGCTCCATATTGGACTTTGCGCCCATGCTGAGCGCCTCGGTGCGGACGATAGCGCCGTCCTTTACCAGGCTGACCCTGGTGTTGGTGGTGCCGCCGTCAATGGTGATATAGGTCATTGTTCGTCCCCTCCGGCTGCGGCTTTGTACTCTCTTGCAAGCGCGGTGAGCGCAGCAAAGTTTTTCTCCTTGATTAACTGCTTGTTGACGATGTTGCCGCCGATGCCGAACCCTGCCGCACCGGCCTTTAAATATTCTGCCATGTTATGCTGATTGATGCCGCCCACGGCAAGCAGTTTGATATGGGAAAGCGGCGCTTTGACCGCCTTAAAATAATCCGGCCCCACGCTGACCGCCGGGAACACCTTGACAAAGTCGGCGCCATAGGTGTGGGCGGCGCGGATTTCGCTTGCGGTAAAGGCACCGGGCATCGAGATCAGCCCCAGTTCCTTGGTCTTTTGGATCACCGCGCGGTCGGTGTCCGGCGAGATGATAAACTCGCCGCCGGCAGCATAGGTGCGCTCCACCTGATCGGTCGTCAGCACGGTGCCGGCGCCGATGTGCATGGTGTCCTTAAAATGCTCCTTCAGCAGCTGAATCCGCGCGGCAATCTCCGCATCGCTGACGCTGCCGTCCGCACAGTAGGTGATCTCCAGCAGGCGGATGCCGCCCTCGTACATCGCCGCAGCAAACGGAATCAGATCCTCCCGATCCACGCCGCGGACAATGACAACAATCTTTTCTTCTTCAATGGTTTTGATAAGATCCATTTTCTTCGCTCCTATCTTCTATGCTCTGCCGTTATCCGTCAAAAAGGGCATTTTAGCTCGCTTCACACAAAAAATTTCGGCTCACGTTTTTCCTGTCTTACAGGGCGCGGCAGCTGATTTTGCCGATCAGGCTGCCGGATGCATCGTTCTCCCTTGCGGCGGACTGCATATGCAGATAGCAAAGGCCGTTCGGGTGGTCGGTATGCTGCATCGAAAAGGTCAGATCCAGAAAATCCGCCGCCGTCACGCGCACCGTATTTTTTTCGCAGTCAAAGGTGAGGGTCAGATCGGTATATACGCTGTCCTGCCGCATCATGTCCGCACGCACCACAAAGCTGAAATCCGCAAAATATTCCACCGAATCATCGGTCGGATTCATCCAGTGATCGAGCAGCGACAGGCGCAAGCCCTCGCCGCGCACCAAAAGCTTTAGATCAATTCTGCCGCGCTTTGCGATCGGAAAGTTCCAGACCGCGCCGCTTTTATGATTGAGCAGACGCGCATCGTCCATGGTGGCAAGGTGGAGCGCCTCGCGGCCGTCGTCCTCCGGGCTTGGCACAAGCAGCGCGGAGCTTACGCGGTTATAGGCGCAGTGCCCGGCATGGGAGAGCGGATTCTCCGCCGTGCCGCGGTAGCCGCCAAGCACGCTTTTGACATATGTCTGGGTCGAAAGCGCACGCATGCCGTGGATAAAATCCTCACTCCGCGCGGTCTCGTAGAGCCAGCCAATATCAAAGATTGCGATCTTTCGGCAAAGCGCGTGCTGCCCGTAGACAATCAGCACCTTTCCAAACGGCAGTTCCAGTGCCTCAAACTGATGCACGCTTTTGTCGCGGCTGCTTTCCGGGCCGCCGGCAGAACGAAAGTCCGCGGCGCAGCGCAGCGGATTTAAAGCAAGCTCGCGAAAGCCGATCCAGGTCTTGCCGTCATCCTCAGAGATGGCGACATGGTTGGCGTCACGGTTGGTGAACACATCCTCCCACACGCCGTCTGCACCGGCAAGCTCCGGCATCAGCTTGGTATTGCACCAAAAGAAGAGCAGCCGCCCGTCAGAGAGCCGCTTTAGATGCGGCATCGTCCCGGTGGAATGGAAACAGGATTTTTCCGGCGCCGTCCATGTATCGCCGCCGTCATCGGAATAACAGATATAGTGATAGTCCTCCGCAGTGCGTGTTATCATCATCAGTGTGCCGTCCGCAAGCTCTGCGATAGTGTTTTCTCTGGTGTTTTGCTGCCAGCGCTCGCCCTTGTTCGGCCACATGGCATGATGCAGCGCGATCCCCTCGGTCGGAACGGTTTTCCAGCTTTCGCCGCCATCGTCCGAGATACAAAGGACATTAAAATACGCGCTCTCGTGGATTTTGGGACGTGCCTCGCAGCAGGGGACCAGAATCCGCCGGCGGCTGCGCATAAAAAACGGCAGCTTAAAATCCACATAAGTCTGATCGCTCACCAAAACCTCTCTGGGGTTGGTATCGTCCGGCGATGTGCCGATTTTTGCGACCGTGCCGCGTCCCTCCTCGCTCGTTAAGGCGAGATACTGCCCCGTCCACGGGATCTCGGCCGAGGCACCGAGCGTGCCGGGATCGTCAATCAGGTGCCGTTTCCAGGAAAGACCGGCATCACACGATTCGAGATAACAGCGCGTAGGGGATTTTTCAAACACGCTCTTTTTGCGGTAATGCCCGTAAAAGCGGATTCTGCCGTCCGGCAGCACGCAAAGGCCGCGAAACGCGTCCTCGTCCGGCACCGCAAGAACGGTGGGTTCATAGATATCGGACAGCTGCCTGATTTCGTCGCGATTAAGCCGCTGCTCCATTTCTTTTAAATAGCTGAACATCGTTGTATTCCTCCGAATTTTAATGGGGATGTATGGAAAATTTTTCTAGCAGGTTGTCTCGCAGGGCTGTTTTTCTGTCTTCTTCTCGGCCGGCGGCTCGGTCATCATCTTCTGCCGCCAGGGTCTGATACAAAGCAGGCAGACGGCCGTACCGAGAGCGGCAATCGCACACCACGCGGCAAGGGTAAAGCCCCAGCCCATCTTTTCGGACAGTACCGCGATCCCATAGGTGGAGAGTGCGCTGCCGATATAGGTGCAGGCGTTTAAAAGACCGGAAACCGTCGAGACATTGCCCTGTTTTTTGAAAAACGGCGGTATCATACAGGTAATCATCACGTTAACCCCGTGCATACAACCGGTCAGCGCCGCCGAAAACGCAACGGACGCGCCGGCAGAATGGCCGGTCACCGCCGTCAATAGGAGCGCTGACACCGCACCGCCGCCAAAGAACACACCGGCGCAGGTCATGGGATTTTTCAGTTTTTTGGTATAGATATAGACGGTGATCTGAATGCAGACAATGCTGAATATCGGCAAGATCACGCCGGTTAAAATGGAGATCGCGCTGCTTAGATGGTAGGTTTCTAAAATATAAGACGGCATCCAGGTCGTTACGCCGTCGCGCAGCATCCCCTGAAGGGCAATCACGACCATTGCGCCCAGCATCAGCGGCGTAAAGAGACCGCCGCGCCGATGCGCTGCGGCGGCCGCCGTGCTTCTTGTAATCTTGATTTCGTAGGAGAACCGCTCCCAGATCACGATCATGACGATGCCGCAAAGCGCCGAAAACACAAACACCGACTTCCAGCCAAGAGCCGTGATGCAGAGCGGCGAGAGCAGATAGACCACAATCGTGCCGATGCTGCTCCCCCATGAGACCTTGCCCGTGACGGTTTTATAGTCCTCCTCCGACAGCAGGGTCGTCATCAGCTTAACCAGCGGCGGCCACATAAAGCTTTGCGCAAAGCCGTTGATGCACCACACAAAAAGCATCTGATAGGGACTTTTGCAGACCGGGATCAAAAAATTCATCACCACGGTGACGATCAGACCGTATTTGACCAGCCGTTTCGGCGAGATCCGGTCGCCCATCACACCGCTGACCACCTGGCCGACGCCGTAGGTCACAAAGCTGCCCGTCAGCGCAAGCGACAAAAGGCTTTTTGACATCCCGGTCGCACGCTCCATCTCGGCGATGATTGCGCCGTAATTGATCCGTGTGATATAGCTTACCATATAAGTTACGGCAAATAAAAACGCCAGCGCATTGATTTCGCTCTTCGCCGTCAAAACACGGGTGGTATATTCTTGGTTTTTTCCCTTAAAAAACATGATGATTTGATCCTCCTATACCCACATGCCAAGTCCATCAATATGGGTCGAAAACGTCGTAATCGGCTTATTTTGGAAGAGTTCGTTCGCGTTTCTCACGAAATCCTCGCAGGTAAGATCCCGGTCGCGGATGATGCTGCGCGGACACTTAAAACCAATCTCATAGAGCCAGATTCCATGATAATTGACATCAAAAAGCGCACCGAGCAGCGCCTGCCAGTCAATCTTACCCTCGCCCGGCAGCCAGTGCCGCTCATTGATAAAGTCACAGTCCGAAACATGGGTGGTAATCATTTTATCGCCGACCCGTCGCACAAAGTCCGCCGGATCCTCAATGAGCAGATGGTTGGTGTCAAAGCATACTCTAAGATCGTCATGCGCCGAGATCAAATCTAAAATATCGTCCGAATCTCTGCCCAGGCAGCTGCGCGGCAAATTCTCGACCGCGATCACGGCGCCGCAGGTCTTTGCAAATTCGGCCAGCGCAAACAGGCTTTCCTTTGCGCACGCCATCCGCGTCTTTCGTTCCTCGATGTCCTCGATCGGCTCACCGCTCGCATGGAGGACAAATTTATCAATCCCGATATCCGCCGCCTTTTGGATCAGCTCTTTAAAATAGCCAACCGTCTGTTTGGCAATGGGCGGATTGGACAAATCCACCGTATCAAACGGCCAGTACGGCAGATGGAACGACCAGAGGTCTACGCCGTACGTCTTGGCTAGCGCCTTGATTTTTAAATAGTCCACATTGGCGTAGTCATCCTCACCGGGCGACACCTCCATATAACGGATGCCGGCCTTTTGAAACGATGCAAAATAGGCGTCGTCTAAAATATGGCCGCAGCTGGATAATCCTACCTCATACATATTTTTCATCTCCAATTTAAAATTTTTATCACGTTGTCGATCTATGCTATGCTGCGAAAAATTTCCTTTTTATTTAATAACAACGGTCAACACATTCTCATAGCCCTTATGGAACGCCGCCATCACGTTTTTGGTTTTTCCGTTTGCTTTGACGGTGACGTCATAGTCGCCGTAAAATCCGTTAACGGTGCCGACGCCGTTTTTGTCGGTCGTGGTCCTAGCGTCCCTCGTCCACCACTTATTATAAAGCAGATCCTGGTACTGATAGATCCCCGGCTTTGCGCCAAAGGAGCCCCAAAGGGTGTAGAGCGGCGAAACGCCGGCGCCGTTACGGTTGTTGGCAGGGTTATCCGGGCGGTAGGGCGAATCCCAATCCGACCAGTAGTCGGACAGCCACCACAGGTTAAACCCGGTGCATGCCGGGTGAGAAAATGCAGCAATCATCATATCGCGCATGATATCGCCCTGCCCCTCGTAGCCATACTCGGAAAATACCGAACCGATTGAAAATTCGGTCACGGCAAAGGTCTTTTGATATTCGTACGCAAACCGATCCCATACCTCTAAGAACTTGGTCGGGCGGTAGTTGTTATCCGGATCAAAGCTGCCGCAGCACGAATGCCCCTGCATCCCCAAGGAATCATAGTCGATTCCCTGCGCCTTGAACCAATCCAGCCGCTCCCAGTACGGCGCCTCAAACTGGCGGTTGTCGCATAGCATCAGCGACTGGTTGTGGGTCAGCTTTTCTGCCGCAAGCCGATAGACATCGTTAAAAATCCGTTTTCCGAATTTTTGGGTATAAATATACCGGCCGTGCGTCTCGTTGGTGACATCCCACTCATAAATCTCCGGGAACTTTTCGTCCATCTCTGCAAAATGATTCTCCATAAAGCCGAGCAGATCCGCATACCGTGCATTGACCGGCCGGGAATCCTTTAAAAGATCGTACATCGCCTGCGGATCCTCGGTATAGGAATTACTCGGCATCCAGAGCGCGTGGCCGCGTACGTATTTGAGTCCCTTGGATTTTGCCACATCAATGACCTTCTGCGCCGCCGACGAATCTCTGGCGTAGCATGGCCACTTTAAGCTGTTGCCGACCGCAACCGCATTAAAGTTGGGCTCCAGCTTATTCACCAGGTTCTTCCAATTGTCCTCATAACCCACGCCGCTGTTTTCAACGTATTCAAGATCCATCTGAATCCCGAATTTAAACTCATGCTCAAACATATTGAAGGTGACCTCCGCGTCGGGGATCACGTTGCCGAACCGGTCCTTAACGATAACCTTAAAGTCGCCCTTTCGCACTGTCTTGATCCGATCGAGCGCCTCTTTTCTCCACGCTGCGTCCGGCGCAAGCTCTGCCGGTAACAGATCGGTCTTGGAGGAATCAAAATACGAAACATCCGCATCGGGGCCGACATTTTGGATTTCAAAGCCGCCGATCTGGATCACCTGCTTATAATACGACGGAATAATACGCAGCGAATCGGCATTTTTCACCCCGGTCAGCAAAAAGTCAAACCGTTTCCAGTCGCCGGTCAGGGTAACCTCCTCTGAGGTTGATTTTTCATAGGTGTCGCTCGCCTGCACCTGGAACATAATGGTGCCGGTCTCCGAATCCGCATCGCCGCCGCTGATCAGCCGCGCATAATAGGTCATCACGTACTGATCCTCTGCCGTTGGATTAGGCAGCTTTTTGGTAAAAAAGTAGGTCTTGTCATTCAGCCCTGTCTTTGCACTGGTGATATTTAATTGTACCGCCTTATCAAACGGCAGCGTCTCGGCATTGTCGGTCTCGCCGATGAGCGAGCCGTCCATTTTTACCTTCATGGAGAGAAAGCTCTTATTATCCTGCGCCGACACATTGACAATCTCGGTCTTGCACCACTGATCCACCCACTCGTCCTTGCCGTCGTGGGAGACGTCCATCCCGGTTAAAAAATCGTCCTGTGAAAAAATCACCGGTCCGGTTGGCAGCGATCCCCGATCCTCCGGCCTTATCTGCTTGACCGCGTCGGAATAATCCTCTTTATTATAAATCAGATCGTCTAACCGACTGGATTTTTGAAACGAGGTCGGTACCGCGCGGTGTCTGGTAGAGTACAGGGTGTCCATGCCGGGCTTCACCCCGCCCGACACAGCCGGGGCGGTCAGTCCGGTCTTTTCCACCAGGCGGACGCGGTTGCCGGAACGCTCCCGCAGCACGTGATAATGAAAATTTTCGCCGCAAAACTCCACCGGAACATATGCCGCACCGTCAATCCGCTTTGCCGGGGTCTTTAAGCTGACGCTCATCTTCCCGACCTTTGCCGTCGCAGCGTCTATGGTAAAATGTAAGCTGACGCCGTTCTTTGCCAGGGTGACGATGTTCCCCGATTCGGTATAGGCGGCGCCGATCGCTGCGGCAAACGCGTCCGCCGGAGCTAATATCTGGTGATTGCCCGTGGCGATGCTGACCGAGGTCAGCGCATAGCTCTGTCTGTCGCCGTTGATAATCAGCTCCGGCGGATCGGCCGCAAACCCCACCGCCGTCTGTGTCACCACTGCCAAAAATAACGCGGTAAAAAGACCCAAAAGCCGTTTCTTCATACTCATTTTCTCCTTTCAAAGGCGATCGTTTGTTCTCTCTGTGTACCATTTTATCAAGAATAAAGCGGTGTTTCAACAACGTAAACTTACGATTCGTTTGTAAACTTACGGTATTTTCGTTTCTTATGTGAAATTATCTTGACTTTTTTTGCGCATACTACGTATAATTGTGGTAGCATCGAATGGATTGCAATATCATAGGAAACGGAGGAGATCGGACATGAAACTTTTAATTGCAGAGGACGAGCCGCTATGCCTTTCCAGCCTGAAAGAGATCGACTGGGGCGCACAGGGGATCAGTACCGTACTGACGGCCGAAAACGGCGAACAGGCGTACCGCCTTGCGCTGGCGGAAAAGCCGGACATTATTCTCTCCGATATTCAGATGCCGAAGATGAACGGCTTAGAGCTTGCGCAAAAGCTGTCGGTCAACCTGCCGGAGAGCCGTTTTATCATTCTGACCGCCTACAACAACTTTTCCTATGCGCAGGCTGCGATCTCCAACAACGTCTGCTCCTATCTTTTAAAGCCGTTTTTGGATGAGGACGTTATCAATGCCGTTGCTAAGGAGATCACCAACGTCCGTGAGCAAAAGCTGAAGAATTCCTACACCACACAGATTGCCAAGCAGCTGGAGCTGAGCAAGCATTTTCTTTTGGGCTACTTTTTTAACATCATTTCGGGCGAGAACATCGACGCCGAGGCGCTCTCCGACATTTTTGGCATCACCGACCAAAACGTCATCTGCACGGCGATGGTGGTATCGCTGGAGTCCTCCAGGGAGACCGACTCGTTCAAACAAAATTATCGGATTTTTCATAACCTGATCAAGATTTTTACCGGCAACCACGCCAATCTGCTCTCGTTTTTCAACACCACGCAGCTGATCTACTTCTTCTTATCCGACGCGTCCGTACCTCTCCAGAAGGCGCAGGGCGAGGCGCTGCGCTGCGCCGACGCCGCCGAATCCTACTTAAACTTTAACGGGACGGATAAGTTTGTGATTGGGCTTGGCAACTCGCTTTTAGGCATCAAAAAATGTAATCTCAGCTACAGCAGCGCGCTGGATGCCGTCCGGTACAGCTTTTACCTCGGCTTTAACTCGGTCATTTGTATCTCGGACTTAGAATCGACAGAGGGGTTTTACGACTACCACTCCTTCCCAAAGGAAGAATTCTTCGGCTATGTCAAGGCCGGCGACTTTGAAAACGCCAAGTTTACCTTAGAAAAACTGTTTGATAACTTTCGCCGCAGCCAGACCAGTATTGAGGCGGTACAGCGGATCTGTCACGAGATTTTGGTGCATCTGGCGCTCTGTCTGATGCAGTGCAACCAAGACCCCGACCTGGTTTTCAGCAAAAGCAACGCCTGGGATATCCTGCGGCAGTACAAGTCGCTCACTGACATTGAGGCGTTTATCCTGGACTTTGTCGACGTGGTGATTGCCGCCATCACCTACCGCAATAACCAAAAGACGATGAATCTGGTAAACGATGTCAAGGACTATATCAACAGCCACCTTGACACCTCTCTCAACGAAATCGCCGATCACTTCTTCCATTCGCCGAACTATTTAAGTAATATCTTTTCGAAGGAGGCCGGTATCACGATCAAAAACTATATGATTGCAAAGCGGATTGAGCGTGCCAAGGAGCTGCTGCTGCACAGTGACAGGAGCGTCGGCGCGATTGCCGCCGAGGTCGGGTATAAAAATACGCAGCATTTCAGCACGGTCTTTAACAAGCATGTCGGGGTCACGCCGACCGCATTCCGCAGCGGCACGGACGGCAGAGAATAGACGAGAAAAAACCGAGAAGAACACGGATTGACATTTATGCGCCGCTATGATAAAATACACTGACACGCGGCGTTTTTCATATGCGTTATGATCTTGCGGCATTGCCGCAAAATCCAATTTTTAAAACAAAAGAATTTACGAGGTGACACACATGCAATATGAATGGAAACTAATCAGCAGCTTAGAAAAAGTATTTCCGTCGGACGCGATGCCCAAAGCACAGACCGAAGGCAGTATGCTGAAGAACGAAATCTACTCGTTTCAGCTGGTCGGCACCTTTCAAAACTACGAAAATTTTGAGGCGTACTTTGATCTTACGATTGATTCGGCGCTCAGCGATTGTATCAGCGTCTATCAGGTCGGGTATGTTCCCTCCACCTTTCCGGCGCTGACCGACAACTTTGCAGACGATGACTATATCACCAAGGCGCCGGGACTGTTCCCCGATCCGCTCTACAAAATCAGAGACGGCAGACTGCGTCTGATTCCGGGGCAGCTGCGCAGCTTTTGGTTTGCGGTAGAACCGGAGGGAAAGATCCCTGCCGGCACCTATCCGATCCGCATAAAGCTTGACGACCGCGAGCACAACTGGCACTGTGAGCTTACCTTTATGCTGGAGATCATTGACGCGGCGCTGCCAAAGCAGGATCTGCTCTGCACCGGCTGGTTCCACGGGGACTGTCTGTCCGTCCTCCACAACACCGAGATGCAAAGCGACGATTACTTTGCCTTGACCGAAAAATACCTTAAAATCTACAAAAAGTTCGGACACAACATGATTTTAACGCCGGTCTTTACGCCGCCGCTTGACACCGACATCGGCGGTGAGCGCCCCACCAATCAGCTGGTGGACGTCACCGTGACGGACGGTACATATTCCTTTAATTTTGCCAATTTAAAGCGGTGGATTGCACTCTGCAAGACCTGTGGCATCGAATATTTTGAGATTTCGCACCTGTTTACGCAGTGGGGCGCCTACCATGCGCCAAAGATCATGGCAACGGTAAACGGCAGCTATCAAAAGATTTTCGGCTGGGAGACGGATTCCATGTCACCCGAATACCACGCATTTTTGGACGCGTTTTTGCCGAAGCTGAAGGAGTTTTTGACCGCGGAGGGCGTTTACGAAAACTGCCTCTTCCACGTTTCGGACGAGCCGCACGCCGACCACAGAGAACAGTACGAAAAGGTGCGCAAGGCGCTGCTTTGCCACATTGAAGAGGATCGTCTCTTTGACGCGCTGTCGGATTTTAGTTTTTATGAAAACGGGCTGATCCGCCGTCCGGTGGTGCCCGTGGACGTCATCGACCCGTTTGTAAAGCATGCGGTAAAGCCGCTTTGGGCGTACTACTGCTGCTGCCAGGGCAAAAAGGTGGCAAACCGTTTTATGGCGATGCCGTCTTACCGCAACCGCGTTTTGGGCTATCAGCTGTACAAACACGATATTGAGGGATTTTTGCAGTGGGGCTTTAACTTCTGGTTCTCCGGCAAGTCCCGGTACGTCATTGACCCCTATGCCGACACCTCGTCGGGCGACTGTTTCCCGTCGGGCGATGCCTTTGTGGTCTATCCCTTAGACAAGCAGGGCGATGTTACGGTATCGCTGCGGCTTTATGTCTTTCATGACGCGCTGCAGGATTTAAGGGCGCTGAAGCTGCTGGAATCCTATATCGGCAAGGACGCGGTGATGGCGATGCTGACCGATATTCAAGGCTTTGAGGAATATCCGCGAAGCAATGACGCACTGCTCCTTCTTCGGGAGACCATCAATCAAAAAATCAAAGAACATCTTTAAAACTTCGGCGCGGCAGGGAATCACCCCTGCCGTGCCTTATGTTGTCGAAAAAGCCAGTTTTCAGCAAGATATTGCTTTGAATTGATAGCCCAAAGCCCATAAATCCGTCGCCGGTCTCGGCTCTCGCCTCGGTCAGCGATGGACGACTGCCACCGGCAATCATCGCCCCGTACGGCAATGTCGCAATATCTTGCCGAAAACGGCATGAAATCGGCGAAAAATTTCATTGCCGCGCCGCCGTGGTGGGCATGGCGGAACAGGGGACGGCGATTAGATCAAAATGAAATTTTTCGCAAAGTAAGGTTTTTCAACATGTTCGGCGCGGCAGGGAATCACCCCTGCCGTGCCTTTTTCGTTTTTATCAAAAAGTTCTAACCTTCGCCTATGGCTCATAAAATAAAAAAAGAACCACAAAGACAAGCCGGAGGCACACAACATGAAAAAATATAAGGCAATTATCATTGACGGCAAAAAACTGTTTCGCCGTTTCACCGCAGGGGTTCTCCTGCTCTCTCTCCTCTTTACCGGCGCAAAGCTATGCGCCTTCTCGCTGCGGCGCGCAAGCTTCTCCTTAACCCCCAATGCCGAAACGATGCTCGGTGACGTGATTCCGTCCGTGACGGTTACAGCAAACGCTACACCGTCTGTCAGATCGCAGCTTTTGCAGCGCGGCAGCGTCCTCTTCTCCCTGCTCTTTCAATGGGATATCAAAGACCCATCCACCATGTTAAAAAGCGAAATCCCCTTAACCGACGCCATCTTATCGGGCGGTCTGGCGCAGCGCAGCGCGTCCGCAGCCGCCGCGCAGCAAAGCACGGCCTCCTCCGCCGCAGCAGCCGCCGCGGCAGCCCGGTCGGACAAAGCACAGGAACAAACGCCCTCTGCGGACGATGCTGCCATCCCGGAGGATAAACGGGCGGCCATCAAAAGCATTGACGCCGCGCCGCCCGGCGGTCAGGCGGTCACGCTCGGCAACGAGACATCCTACACGGTGGACGTGAACGAGGCGCTGAGAAGCCCTCTCTCCATCGATATGAACACAGACGGCCCCAAGGTGCTGGTGATCCACACCCACGCGACTGAAAGCTACGCCAAGGAGGGCAGCGCCTTTTATGACATCACGGCAAGCGACCGCAGCACCGAACCATCCGAAAACGTCATTGCGGCCGGCAACGTCTTTTGCGATATTTTAAACCGTCACGGCATCGAGACCGTGCACGATACCGCGCTGCACGATTATCCGTCCTTTAACGGCTCCTACGCCCACGCGCTTTCCGCGATTGAGGACTATTTAAAGCGGTATCCGTCCATCCAAATGGTGTTTGACATTCACCGCGATTCCATCGTCTATGACGATAACACCAAGGCAAGGGTGGTGACCGAAATCGACGGCAAACCGGCGGCGCAGCTGATGTTTGTGGTCGGCACGGATCAAAAGGGACTGTACCACCCGGACTGGAGAGAAAACATCAAATGCGCCATTCATTTGCAGGACGCCATTGCGCGGCGCTATCCCACCCTGATGCGCAGAATCAACCTCCGCCAGGAGCGGTTTAACGGACACACCACCCACGCGAGCATGATTATCGAGACCGGCTCCAGCGGCAACAGTCTCTCCGAGGCCGTCTACGGCTTGTCGCTTGCCGCCGAGTGCATCAGCGACTACTTAAACAGTTTAAAATGATAAGGTGTTTTTCTTTTCTGTAACAGTATTTTAAGGTAGTCCCCTTGTAATTTTCTGCTAAAATCGGTATAATAGTAAAAAACGGATGGATGAAGGAGACCGTACCAATGAGAAAGTTACTTGCTGTGTGGGCTGCCAAGCTGGCCGGCGTTGCCGGGCGGCTGATCGGGAAGAAATCTTCCTCTTCGCCGGGCGTGCTTGCCTTAAAAATTTGCCCGGATTTGATTCAACAGCTTCGCAAAAATATCCGCAAGGGGATCATTGTCACCTGCGGCACCAACGGAAAGACGACCACCAACAACCTTTTAAACACCGTGCTGCAAAAGCGCGGCTATACCACGGTATGCAACCGCCTTGGCGCCAACATGCTGGGCGGCATCGCGACCGCGTTTACCGATGCCTGTAACCTTTTGGGCACGTTTTCGGCCGACTACGCCGTCCTGGAGATTGACGAGGCGTCAGCGCGCCGGGTGTTTGCCCATCTTACGCCAAATTATATGATTATTACCAACCTCTTTCGGGATCAGTTAGACCGCTACGGCGAAATCGACATCACCATGGATCTTCTGCGTGAGGCCATCGACATGGCCGGTGACGTCACCCTGATCCTAAACGGGGACGATCCGCTGACCGCCAGCCTGGGCGAGGGGCGGCATGCGGTATACTTCGGCATTTCCGAGCAAGTTCTGCCCCAGATTGACGAGACCAAGGAAGGCCGCTTCTGCGCCAAATGCGGCAAGGAGCAGGAGTACCGCTTCTTCCATTACAGTCAGCTGGGCGATTATTATTGTCCGCACTGCCACAACCGGCGTCCCGACATCGACTTTGACGCGCGCAATGTCGATCTTTCGGCATCGATGAAGTTCACCGTCAACGGCGACCCGATCGACGTCAACTACCGCGGATTTTATAACATTTACAACATTCTTGCCGTCTATGCGGCGACCGCGACCATGGGCATTTCGACCGACCGCTTTTCCGATTTGCTGGCGGACTACAAGCCGCAGATCGGACGGATGGAGCTGATCGACCTCGGCAAGCCCTTTATCTTAAACCTTGCCAAGAACCCGGCCGGGTTCAACCAGGCCATTCAGACCGTCATGCTGGACAAGCGGAAAAAGGACGTCATTGTCGCGATCAACGACCTGGCAAACGACGGCCGCGACGTCTCCTGGCTGTGGGATGTTGATTTTGACAAGTTATACGATGAAAACCTCAACTCCTTAACCACCACCGGCATCCGCGTCTATGATATTTCGCTGCGGTTTCGCTATGCCGATGTCCCGGTGGACTTTGTCACAAAAAGCATGAAGGAGGCGCTGAACCGCTGCCGCACCACCGACGCGGAGGTCTGCTATGTGCTGGTCAACTACACGGCGCTCTACCCGACCCAGACCTGCATGTTAGAGCTGAAAAAGGAAATCAAAGGCGGAGGTGAGGCGCAATGAGCCAAAGAGAAATTCAGATCGTGCATCTGTACCCGGATTTACTGAACCTGTACGGCGACAAGGGCAACATTGCCTGCATGAAAAAGCGGCTTGCCTGGCGCGGTATTGACGTGACCGTCACCGAATGCACCAACCGCGACCACAGCATGGATCTCGGCCGTGCCGACATCATCTTTGTGGGCGGCGGCTCGGATCGGGAACAGGAGATCGTGTGCAGCCTTTTATTAAAGAAAAAGCAGGAGCTATCCGACTATGTGGAGTCCGGCGGCACGCTGGTTGCCGTCTGCGGCGGTTATCAGCTGCTTGGCAAATACTATCAGACCGCGGACGCCAAAATTGAGGGGCTTGGCATCTTAGACATCGCAACCGACGCCGGCGACACCCGGCTGATCGGCAACGTGGTGCTAAAGAGCGATCTGTTTTCGCAGCCGATTGTCGGCTTTGAAAACCACGCCGGCCGTACGCATATCGGCAGCCACACGCCGCTCGGCAAGGTCATATACGGACACGGCAACACGGGTGAGAGCGGCTATGAGGGCGTCGTCTACAAAAACGTGATCGCGACCTATCTGCACGGGCCG
>URTH01000019.1 GCA_900550775.1 uncultured Eubacteriales bacterium
GTAACCGTGATGTTTGCCTTTGCGATGCTAAAATCAAGCACCTTAGAAAGCGCACCGTAGTCATTGGTTGCCGCAACGCTCAATCTTACCTGATAGTCGCCGGCATCGGACGGAACAGCAGTGGTATACGTACTGTCGTCCTCGGTGGCCTTTTTATATTCCACCGTTACGTTACCGAACTTCGCACCGAATGAGGGAGGAATTGAAAGTGCGCCATACGTCCAGCCGGCGATGAAGGGATCTAATGTCCAACCATTTTCTGCTGCCGCAATGGTAAAGTCAACCGTAACCTCGGATATATTCTCGTCTTTTCCGTTCCAGCGGTAATTGCTGCTGTCTTTTAATACAAGTTTCACATCGTATCTGCCCGTTTGGGTTCCGCCGTTGTTTTCGCGCACATCGTAATATTCGCTGCCGCTGATGTCTGCCGTCAAAGGCTCTCCCGTATATGCCTTGCCTGCGACAGCCGGAATATCTACACCTGCCTTTGCGATGGAAACATCGATTTTTGCAGGTTCGGTATCGTTGTGGTTGCTATCGCCGATGACCTTGTACCAGACTTCATAACTGCCGGCGTTGGTCGCGGCGATTACGTCTTCCGAATAGTTACCGTCTTTTGTACTGCTGAACCGGATCTCTCCGCCGTCTGCACTGCCGCCTGTGGTAAGCGCCTGTGCAGCGCCGCTGTAAACAAGATTTTCTATTGCGGCCGGTGCGGTAACCGTGATGTTTGCCTTTGCGATGGAGACATTGCATAAATTGAAATCAGAGTCATTGTAATTCCCATCACCAAAAGCCTTGTAATAAATTACGTATTGTCCGGCGTTGGTGCCTTTCGGGAGTTCTTCCTGCCATGTTACCTGGTCATCGATGCTGTACTTTATCGTGCCGCCGTTTGCTGCCGGGGCAGTTTCAAGCAGTGTCTGTGCAGAACCGTTATAGATAAGACCGAATTTTGCCACCGGCGCCGCTGCAAAGGTAATCGATGCCTTTTTCATGCCGGTGATTTGGTCGGCAATCGTACCTGTAAAGTTGCCGGTTGCGGTAAACGTGGTCGTGTCTGCAACGTTGGTAACCGCACTCCAGGAACCCGTTACGGTAAAACCGTTTGCGGTAACCTTTGCCTGCGGCGTCTGTGCATTGCCGTTATACGTCATAGATGCAAAATTTTCGGCCGATGCTTTGCCGGTGATGTCCATGGGGGTGATGATAAGTCCGCCCTTTATGGTCTTGTCATAGGCGGCATAGGTTTCGTCCGTGTCTCTCCGGATGACGACATCATAGCTCCCTGCGTCGGTCGGCGCTGCGACGGCATTGCCGTCTTTCTCATAGGTCACGGTAAAACCGCCCGTAACGTTTGCCCGGATTGTAAAGCCTTTTGCAAGGCCGTCATACACAAAGCTCTGCGGTTCATCTTCGATGCGGACATCTTCTTTCACAATGCTTTCCCAGACGGCGGTAACCGTCGTGGCAGATGAAACCCGGATCGAAGTGCCCGGAGCATATTCTGTGTTGTTCACCTTCCATGCTTTAAACTTCTTGCCTGCCGGTGCGGTGAATGTGCATGCAGGAAGGCTGTATGCGCCCGATATGCCGGTGGCATCTGCCATCGTTCCGCTGCCGCCGTTTGCATCAAAAGTAACTGTGTATACCTCGGCATAAATTAAACGACTTCCGTCTCTTTTTAGTATGTGGTTGCTGTCGCTGTTTGAGAGCGTAAACTTGCCTGCTGTTGCATCGGTCACATTTTCAACAACAATATCCCCATCGGAAAGCCCCGAGCACAAAATGCTGATATTTCCGCCGGTGTAGCCGGTCGCGTCAATAAGTCCCTCTTTGTAGACCTTGATGCTGTGATACCCTGACGGAACGCTGATCTCGGTATTGCCGCACAAATTAACCTTGCCGTTTTGCGCCACAATGCCGTTGGCTCCCGTTGCCGTAACCTTTCCGCTGTACAAATTCAGCGTAATCGATTCTGAGCCGATTGCCGGATATACACCGCCGCTGATCGTGCCTCCGTAGAGATTGAAAGCAGCGCCCGTGAGATTCTTGATATCTCCTACCGTATTGGCATCTATACTCTCTAATGTGCCACCGTACATATTAACAACTGCGTTGCTGTGTACAAAACCTATTATGAATTCCTTGTTCGTGTATGATATCTTGCCGCCGCCCACGCAATCGCATATGTTCAAGACTGCATTTTCATTTGGAACAATATATGCCCTGAGGGTGTGTCCGTTTAAGCAAAGATTTATCGTACCGGAAACGGTGAGCGTCGTATTATCGTTCATCGTGAGGTCGTCGCTTAAATAATAGCTGCCGCTTGTAAGGGTGACCCCGTTTACAATGCCCGATACACGGTTTAGGCTATTTTCTGTCACATGCGTTATGGCGCCGGTGTGCAAATCGCAGTCGGCTTTGCCGCATACGCAGTGTCCGGTGGGTGATCCGATCACAACTTTTCTTGCATAATTCCCGTCTGCATCGTACACTGTGTTAAATTCATAACCTCCTGGGGTAAGGTCATCAAAATCGTACCTGCCAACCGTGCCGCCTGCCGGCGTGGTAATCGAAAGTCCGTCATTGAATGTGATATCCGGAAGTATACGCTCCATCAGATCAGCGCATGTATACATTGCTGCATAATCCTCGTGGCGCAATTCATTAACTGTGCCAACGGATTCTGCCGTAACCACAGTGTCCGCACCCGATATGGTAATGGCCTTTCCGTCCGCACAACTGATGCCGTTTTTGCCGCCCGTGGTATTTAAAACGCTGTTTTCGATCAAGAGGTCGCCGCATGAGAGAAGACCTTCGGAGTCAGTGCCGCCGGTTAAGTGCACCGTACTGTTTTGAATCCGGGTAGACTTTGCTTCATTTGTATAGGCGTTCATCCAGATTGCACGGTCATCTTTTGCAACAGCGGTAACCGCGGTGTCCTTGATGGTAAGGTCGCCAACGCAGTAAAGCGTCTCACTGCTGACATTGCTGCCGTTTTCGGACAAAAGGTTATATTCGCCGCCGTACAGGCCGAGTGCGCCGCCCGATGCAGCAATGATTTGTTGTTCGGCGGTAATGCCGAGATAGGCGTTCTCCTCTCCGATAAATTCCAGTTTTTTGCAATTATAATTCACGTGGATGCCGAAGGTTTTATTTTCCGCAATGTCTTTTGAGACGTTAATCATGTTTCTTCCGGAAAAGTGTATCTTCAGCGAATCGTCGCTTGCCGGTTTATAGTAAATGCCATAAAAATTATACCACTCCCGACTATAATGGTAAATCTTGAACCCTGTCTCAATCGTCACGCCGCTAAGGTACAGTGTGGGAACGCCGTTTTCCACCCGGAAATATGCCGTGCCCGTAATCCCTGTGCCTGTGTAGGATCCTATGATGTTCGCGGCATTGTCCGCGGTGACTCTGATTTCGCCGACATATAATTTGTTGTCAGTGTTATTGAGCCAGGTCTCGGTTTCTGCCGCCCATGCGGTGTCCGCGCCGCTCGCAAGACCTGTGACCGGAGCGAGCGTCAGCAGCATCACGATGCATAAAACCCATGCCCAAATCCGTTTTGTTTTCATAATTTTTTTACCCCCTGCTACAAAAAATCGTCATGGTTGACTTTATATGTATTTTTCATTATAATTGTAGCATGTTCATAGGTGAACAAGTCAATAGAAAGGGGCAATTTATTTTGAAAAATCTATTTACGATCTCACAGGTCACCAAGAGCTGTAATGTTTCACGGTCGACCCTGCTCCGTCTGGAGAAAAGAGGGCTGCTTACACCGGCCTTGACCGATGAAGAAAGCGGTTACCGCTACTTTGATAATCACAACGTGACACGCATTTTGCAGATTAGGCATCTGCTTGATCTTGGCCTTTCTTACGATGAGATTTACGCATATTTTGATACCAACGGCACATCAAAGAAGCTGCTGCGCACCTTAGAGCAGCGAACGTATGCAACAAAACGTATGTATGAGGAAATGAGTCTTCGGATTGCGCGCAAACAGTCTCTCACGTTTGAAACGGTCGCGCTTCCCAAATATGTTTGCTATGCGAGGGAGTACCGGGGAGGTACTGCAAAAGAAAAATATAATGTCATGTATGCACTGTATCATGAGGCGATTGAAAAGGGGCTGCGGCCGCTCGCATCGGAGCCGCTGTTTACCATTAACAAAAATACGGACCTGTTCGGCAAAAAAGAAGAAACTTTTGTATGCTGCATTCCGCTTGAACCCGATGATGCCCCGGAGGACGCGCCGGTTTTAGAGAGCTGCCGCGCCTTTTCGTGTCTGTACTATGGCAGCTATGATTCTTTGCCGCAGGTTTGGGACTTGTTTACGCAAAAGATCAGAGAATTAAATATCCGACCGATTGGGTATCCGCGTGCGCTCGGTATTGTTGCCCCGTATACCGCCAGGGAGTTTAAGCCGGAAAACTATGTCTCGCGGATTGTGATTCCGATTGCGTCTGACGATGACGAAAATATGGAATGATCTTTTAAAAAACCCGAACCTGTTACCGCTTGTAACAGGTTCGGGTTTTTTTAGGATTCTTTCTTGCAAATGCTGAAGTAGGCGCAGTATTCACAGGCGTCGTGCGCTGCTGTGCGGTAGGGCGCAGCCTCAATGCGGCCGCTTGCAATCTGTATGGCGGATTTTTTTATGGTTGCGTTGGCGGCCTCAATGCGCCGCTGCATCTCCTCTTTGGCGATGAGGGCGCTTTTTGTCTTGGGCAAAAAAGCGTCGCTGCCGTCGATGCTGTATGCATTTTGTACGGTTGGGTCATCGACCATCCAGCCGCGCGGTTTCATCTCGGCATCCACGGCGGCCTCCAGTCCCTTTTTGATTTTATCCTCCGGCATGATGGGATCATTCATATGCAGGTAGAACATGGCCGCCGGTTCCGCATTGCCCAGCTGGCGGCACAGGGCGTCGGCGTAGAGCAGCGGCTGAATCGCAATGCCGTCCCTTGCCAGGGTGACATCCAGATTCTTGGCAGAGGATTTGTAATCGACGATGCTGACATATTGCTTGCCGCCGCAGTCGGCGATGTCGGCGCGGTCGATGATACCGCGGATTTTGGCGATTTCGCGGTTCTTCTCATCCGTGACCGAGAGCGCCGGAATACCGCCGTCGGTTCCGATTTTCAGCTCAAAGCCGTAGGGGTTAAAGTTGCTGGATTGATAAAATTTAACCACTTCCCATGCGGTGCAGGCGGCAATCTCTTTCATCCGCAGGATAATATACTGATAATAGGCCGAGGATTCAAAAATCATACCCTTGTTCTTTTCCGCCTCCTTCTGCACGGCGGCACTGATGCCGCGGAGGCAGTCCTCCCTGGTGACGGAGGAAAAGGGAATCCTGCGATTTGCCAGATCGGAAAAATAGTCATACAAAGCCGCGTGCTGAATCGAGCCCATGCTGCGTGGTTCGATTTCTGCCGTCTCTCGTTCTTTGAGCAAAAGCCCGTAGGTTAAAAAGTAGGCAAAGGCGCAGGAATTATAAGATTCCAGCTGTGAGGCGCTCAGCCGCAGCGGTGCGCCGTAAAGCTGCTCGACTAGGGCGGGGGTTAGCGTGGTCGGCGGCGGTGCGGCCATGGCGGTTAAAAGCTGGTTCAGCACAGCGCGATACGCCTCGTCCTTTTGAAACCATTGAAAGAGCGATAAAAACGGGGCGGAGAGCTTTTGTATATCGCCGCCGCACTCTGCCAGTGCGGCAGAGAGGAGGTAAAACGCGCCGCTTTTGCCCTCGGTCTGCAAAAACGGATCCTCGCCCGTATCCGGCCGAACCGGCGTTAAGTCCGAAAACAGGGCATAAACCCTCTTTAAGATGCCGGATGGCGAAAGCGTGCTTCCGTCCGTGTCTGTCATCGGACGGAAGAAGCAGATCTGCTCCGTGGGGGCGTTTAACACTGCGTGGATCAGCAATTGCTCTTCCTGCCGTTTTTGGCTCTGTCCCGGAGCCAGCACGATGCCCAGCTGCTTTAAGACGTGCCGCTCACTGTCAGAGAGAAAGCCCTCGCTGTTATAGCCCTTCGGGAAAACGCCCTCGGTGGTATCCAGTACCAGCACCACCTTGGCGTTATCGCTGCGAAAGCGGTCGATCCGGCTGAAGATAACGCAGTCGATGGTTTGCGGCGTCATGCCGATCTCGGTGCCGGTGCAGGTTTCCTGCAGCAGCTCATAAAACCGGCGGTAGGTCATGGGAACATCTTTCATAATGGCGGAAATCTGGGATAAAATCGATCCGATCCCGTTTGCCGCCTGCCGGCATGCCTCGGCGTAATCCGAATCTGCGTCCGCAGCGGCGGTTTGCGCCATAGAGAGTACCCGATCTAAGAGACCGCTTTTTTCGAGGTAATCATAGAGGGCGTCGGCAATTTCGCCGCCCGTCTTTGTCCCGGTGATTTTTTCGCCCACGTCATGCACGCCGGAGAGCAGCAGATCCTTGGTTTGGTTTATGGTATCTAAGTCATAGCCACTGCCGTTTGGCAGATAGTCCCAGGTTTTCGCCTGCCACATGGCGTGGGTGGGGGCGGCGGCTAAGAGATAGTTTTCAAACCGATCGGTGTCGTCCTCGGAAAGGTCGTAAAGCGCCGTCTTTGCGATTGTCATGACCCGTTCAAACGAGGGACCGTAGGCGAGAATTTCAGCTATGGCAAGGATCAGCCGCGTCAGCGGAAAAGACGCAATGCTTCTGCGGCTGTCAAAAAACAGGTTCATGCCGCGGCTTTGAAAGATGGCCGGCAGAATTTTTGCATAGCTTTCCATGTTTCGGGTCAGGATCAAAAAATCCCGGAGACGGTAGCCCTCGGTGCGGCACAGACGAAGGATCAGGTCGGCGGCCGCCTCGGCTTCCCGGTAGCGATTTTGCAGTTCATAGACATGTACGGCGTTTTGCGGTGCGGAGTATGCCGGGGCGCGGTATGCAAAATATTGGGTTTGCAGATGCGAAAGCGCGTCCTCTGCATCCGTCCGCGTTAAAAATATCGGCTCGGCCGTTTCGGCGCCGCAGGCGTCCGCAGTCTCGCACAGGGTTTCGATGGTGTTTTTGGTCGGTGCAAACAGGGCGGCAAGGTGCGATGCCCTGCTGTAATCAAACGCGGCGCAGACGGAGAGCCGCTGCATCAGTGCGCCGAGTGCACGGTATTCCACCGGGGTAAAGGAGCGAAAATGCAGAATGTAGAGCTTCCCGGTGAGAAATTCGCAGTCCTTGATCTTGGGGCAGATCAGAGTCAGATTGTCCTCGGCGTCCGCGTGGTGCGCCTATGATAGGTTCCGTAGAGCATGGCAAGCTCCGAGAGCTTTGCGGAAAGCTCCGGGTAAGGGGCGTTGGCCGCGGCAAATTGCAGCGCCTGCGGACTGACGCCGTAGCGCTTGCATTCCGAAAAGGTTTCGGTTAGGGTCGCAGCAAAGCCCTTTTGGTGCAGATTGCGGCGCAGAAAGGTAAGCTCACCCTCCAGCGTCTGCATGGTGCGTTCGGCAATCATCCGTTTTCCGGCGCCATCGATGTAGCGCATACGGAGCGGCCCCGTGTGGTGTAGAACCAGATTGCAAAGCCGCGCAAAGCTGATGACCTTTACCTGCTTTTGCGCAGGGAGGCCAAAGCGGCGGATCACCTCTTTTTCCGTAAAGAGGGAGAACTGCTCCGGCACCAGAATCCAGGAGAGTGCGCCGTCCGCGATGCGGCTTTGGATATCGCGGCAGATATATTCGGTCTTTCCGGCATGGGCAGGCCCTAAAATCAGTTGCAGCGTCATAGGCGTCCCTCCGTCATCAGCGGTAATATTTCATTTAAATCGTGAATGATAAGGTCAGCACCGGCGTCTGTCAAGGCGGTTTCCGAAAAGGAATTCGGGATGGCGGCGCAGTGCATCCCGGCGCCCTTTGCGGCAGCGATGCCGCTCAGCGCGTCCTCAATGACCAGGCAGTCGGAGGGCGCTTTGCCAAGACGGTGCGCGGCGGTGCGGTACGGCTCCGGGTCGGGCTTTCGCTTTGTCACATCACTGCCGGACAAAATGACCGAAAAGCAGGAGGATGGGATTTTGGCGGCTTTTAATGTGGCAAGCAGCTTATTTTTGCCGGAGCTGCTGACTAACCCTAAACAAAAACCGGCATCATGCAGCGCGCAAACCGTCTCCGCCGCGTGCGGATAAACGCAGAGCGCCGGCAGATCATGTTCATACAGCGCGTACATTTCGCTTAGCATCATTTGAATTTCCGCATCGGTTTTTTGATAAATTTTGCCCGGCGCGGTGATAAAATTTTCCTCGCCGGTGCCGATAAACCGGCGAAAATCGACGCGGTCGGCATCGATGCCGCACATTGCGAGCGCCTTTGCGGCGGCACGCAGAATAATCGGCTCCGAGTCAACCAATACGCCGTCCATGTCAAAGATTACAGTATTCATAATAGGCTCCTGTCAGATACAAATTCTTTTTGATCAAGATAAGAAAGACAGCTGCTGTCGGTGGAAAAACGAAATACCAGACGGTAAGCAAGAAGATGCTGAAACTGCCGTTTGCCGTCCTTTTTGGCGCCGTACTTGACATCGCCGAGCAGCGGATGATGAAGATGTGCAAAGCCGGCACGAATCTGATGGGTGCGGCCGGTCAGCAGCTTTGCCTCCACCAGCGCCTGAGCACCGGGGCGCAAAACCCGAAAGACCGTATGGCATGCGCTGCCGTGCGGTACAGGATTCTCTGAAAAAATCATCTTTCGCATGGCTTCGTCCTTATACAGATAGCCGCGGATCTCGCCGTTTGGCGGCTGCGGCGTTCCCTCGGTAAGACAGAGATAAAATTTTTCGACCTCTCTGTCCCGGATTTTTTGGTTCATGATCCGCAGACTCTCCGCGTCCTTGGCGCCGATCACAAGCCCGGCAGTATTGCGGTCGATGCGATGGCAGAGCGAGGGGACAAAGGCGGTCTCTGTTTCCGGGCGGTACGCGCCGCTTTGATACAGGTGCGCGCGCATGTGCGATTCCAGCGACGGCGTTTCGCCGTCACTCTGGGAGGGCAGCCCGGAGGGCTTGTCCATGATGATAATATGGGCATCCTCATAAACAATGGAGAGATGAGGGGTCATTTTTGTCCAAAAGGGCAGGGGCTTTTCCTCAAAATACTCATCGTTAAAATAAAGCTCCAGGCAGTCGCCCTCACACAGGCGCACGCTGCCGTCGGTGACGCGCTTTCCGTTAATCTTAACGCGCTTTTTGCGCAGGGACTGATAAAGCTGACCGTTTGTGATGGCGGGCATCAGCCGTTTCAGATACTGATCCAGCCGCCGTCCGCGGTCGTTGTTTCCTACGGTAAAGGTTTTCACAAAATCAGCCCTCTTTCCCAAAAATGCGGTTGGCAATCATGACGTCGGCACGGGCGTCCTTGACATAGTGGTCGGCGCCGACAAACTTGACATATTCTTCATTCAGCACAGCGCCGCCGACCATGATTTCTGCCGTACAGCCTGCCTTTCTGAGCGCGGTGATGGTATCCTTCATCCCGGTGACGGTGGTCGTCATCAGGGCGGACAGACCGATCAGCTTGACCTTGTGCGTGAGTGCGGCAGAGACCACCGTGTCGATCGGGACGTCCTTTCCGAGGTCGATCACGCGGTAGCCGTAATTTTCCAGCAGCATTTTTGCAATGTTTTTGCCGATGTCGTGAATATCGCCGACCACGGTGGCAAGCAGAACGGTTCCCTTGTTCATGCTCCCCTGCGGCATGGTGGACTTTAACACTTCAAAGCCGCATTTTACCGCCTCCGCCGCCTGAATCAGCTGCGGCAGGAACAGTTCGCCTTTTTCGTAGCGTTCGCCGACTGCGTCAAGCGCCGGGATGAACTGGGTATCAATGATGTGCAGCGCGTCCGTGGTTTCAAGCATGGCGGCGGTCTTTTGACGGGTTTCTTCTTTCCGACCCTCCATGATAAAGCCCTTCAGTCCCCCTTGGCCGGTCTTTTGCGGTGCGGTCGGTGCGGTTTTTTGAATATTGCCGAAACGGTCGATATACTGCTTTGCGTCCCTGTCCTGGTTGTTCAGCACGCGAAAGGCGTAAATCGCCTGCATAATCTCTTCCGACATGGGGTTGACAATGGCGGCACTCAGCCCGGCACCCAGGCTGCTTGCCAAAAAGACGCTGTTTAAAATCGGCCTGGACGGCAGACCGAAGGAGACGTTGCTCACGCCCAAAACGGTCTGAAATCCAAGCGCGGTCACCATAGAAATTGCCTTGATGGTCTCCAGCACCAGTGCCTGCTGGGCAGACGCCGTCAAAACCAGACAGTCGATGATGAGATCTTCTTTTCGGATGTTGTACTTTTCCGCCTCGGCGGCAATCCGCTGCGCGATGCGGACGCGTTCCGCAGCCGTTTGCGGAATCCCGTTTTCGTCTAGCGTCAGGGCGACCACGGCGGCGCCGTATTTGGCGGCAATGGGAAAGATGGCGTCCATGCTTTCCTGTTTTCCGTTTACCGAGTTGATGATCGGCTTTCCGTTATAAATGCGCACGGCGGCCTCAATGGCGGCCGGGTCGGAACTGTCGATCTGCAGCGGAAGATCGGTGACGGCCTGTACCTCCCGTACGGCACGGCACAGTGACGCGGTCTCGTCAATGTCCGGCAGGCCGCAGTTGATATCTAAGATGTCGGCGTGGTTTCGGCTTTGCGCGAGGGCTTCGCCGATGATATAGTCAAAGTCGCCGGCACGCAGTTTTTCCTTTAACGTTTTTTTGCCGGTGGGGTTAATCCGCTCCCCAATGACGGTGGCGCGGCCGTTTAGCACAACCGTACGGCTGGCGGAGCAGACGGCAGTCATGCGCCTTGGCGTTGGGGTATGCGGCAAAAGGCCGCAAAGCTTTGCCTTCATGGCGGCGATAAAGTCCGGCGTGGTGCCGCAGCAGCCGCCCAAAATGCGGACGCCGCGCTGCGCGATCGTTTGCATAAATGCGGCGTAATCGTCCGGGGTGATCTCGTAGACGGTTTGACCGTCCTTCATTTTCGGCAGACCGGCGTTTGGTTGTACCATGACCGGAACGCTTGTGTAGGCGAGCAGCTTTTCGATGACCGGCATCAGTTCTTTAGGGCCTAAGGAGCAGTTTACGCCAAGGGCGTCAACGCCCAGACCGGACAGAGTCAGCGCCGCGCTTTCCGGATTGCAGCCGACAAAGGTGCGCCCGTCCTCCTGATAGGTCATGGTGACAAAAATCGGGAGATCGCAGTTTTCTTTTGCGGCAAGGACACCGGCCTTGACCTCGGATAAATCCGACATGGTCTCCAGTAAAATCAGGTCGGCGCCGGCCTCCTTGCCGGCCAGGATCTGTTCTAAGTAGGCGTCGTAGGCCTCATCGAAGGTGAGCGTTCCCATCGGCTGCATCAGCTGTCCCAAGGGGCCGATGTCTAAAGCGACGTATTTTGCGCCGCTGTTTCTTGCGGCGGCAACGCCGGCCAAAATTAACTCTCTCGGTGTGTAGGGGCAGTCCTTTAGCTTATAGCGGTTTGCCTGAAAGGTGTTGGCCGTAATCACGTCCGCACCGGCGTCTGCATAGCTTTTGTGGATGCGCTGTACCACATCGGGATGCTCAATGTTATAAACCTCCGGCAGCCCTCCGGCCGGCATGCCTGCCTTTTGCAGCATGGTACCCATTGCACCGTCAAAAATGAGAAAATGATCTTTCAGGTATGTTCTAATGTCCACAGGTTATGCCCTCCCTTTGATATTGACAGCGGCCGCGCATGTTGCATGTGTCACAGGATGGCGGTGCTTTCTTTTTCTTGTCTTTTCCGAGGCCGATAAAGGCGGTGACGGATTTGCGCGGCAGCATCAGCGCGCGGTCGGTGACGGTCAGACCGATTTTTCGGGATGTGTCCAAAATTCTGCCGATGTCATTTTGCAGCGTGAGCGGACAGTCGCCGTAGCCGGGGCTGAACCGCGGCCGCAGAAAAAGTCCGTCCGCCTCGGCCGTCTCAGCGATTTCTGTCTCGGCAAAATCGCAGAGCTTTTCAATCATATCGGCGGCGCAGGCGTCTAAGATTACCGCGCGGCTCATCGATTCGTTTTGGGCAATCCGAATCAGGTTGTCCGCCTCGATGCCGAGCGTTGCGGCAAGAATGACGCAATGCTGACACCCCGAAAGATGCTGAAAAAGATTTTTGCTGCAGATGGTAAGTCCGCATTCTAAAAGAGACAGCGTCTGCGTCTTTTCGTTTTGCAGCAGCGTAAATGTCCGATAGATAAAGCGCGGCTTTGCGCTTTCTTCAAGCTGCTGCATACAGGTATCGATCAGCGCATTTGTGTGCGCGTCCATGGTTTGACCGCGGTATCCCAAATACCGAAGAATTTCTTTTTTGTCCAGAGTCCGGTTCATGCTTCGACCTCACTTTATGTATGTGGCTTTATTATATGTGATTGTGCGGGGTTTGTCAAATCAATTCCAATTTTTTGCGGGTCGAATTTTGCGGTTGCTTTTTTGCAGAAAAAATGATATAATAACTGCGTTTGGAAAAAAGAGAGTCCATTGGTTTGTTTTTTGACGAAGTGGAAAGAATGTCAATAGTATTAAGAAGATATCGCCTTTTGATTCTGTTTTTTGTGCAAAAAGAGGTTTGATAAACGTTCTGTTTTGTGATAAAATGGGCATATATCTTAAAGGATTTTGAAAAGACGTCTTTTTAGGAGGAGATTCTATTTGAAAGGAAAGCAAAAATCTGCCGGATATGACGCAAAGAAAAAGTTTATCAAGGATGAAATTGTCGGCAAGGTAAAGCGGTATTTCGGAAAAACGATCGATCAGGCCACCCAGCGTGAGATTTATACCGCGGTTTCGATGACCATCCGTGATGAAATCATGGATAAATGGGTTAATTATAAAGAAAAGACCGAAAAAAAGGCACAGAAGGAGCTTTATTATCTCTCCTTCGAGTTTTTGATGGGCAGAGCCATGGGCAACAACCTGATGAATCTGCGTGAGACGGACGCATACCGTGAGGTTTTGGCTGAGATGGGCGTTTCCCTCTCCGAGGTGGAGGAGTATGAGACCGACGCCGGCCTCGGAAACGGCGGCCTCGGCAGACTGGCGGCTTGTTTTCTGGACTCTTTGACGAATCTGGAACTGCCGGCGTTTGGCTGCGGCATTCGTTATGAATACGGGCTGTTCCGTCAGAAGATTGTGGACGGCTATCAGATCGAGATGCCGGATCCCTGGCAGCAGAGCGGCAATATCTGGGATATCGCCCGGCCGGAGGATATCAAAGAGGTACATTTCAACGGCCATGTTGAAGAATATATGGAGGACGGACAGTTAAAGTTCCGTCATACCGGCTACAACACCGTTATTGCAGAACCGTACGATATGCCGATCACCGGCTTTGAAAGCGAAACGGTCAACACCTTAAGACTGTGGCGCGCCAGATCGCCGGAAGTGATCGATATGAGCGAATTTAACCGCGGCGACTATGTCAAGGCAACCGAGGATAAGGAGCTTGCCGAGGTGATTTCCAAAATCCTGTACCCGGAGGATAATCACTACGAAGGAAAGCTTTTGCGCCTGAAACAGCAGTATTTCTTTGTTTCGGCGACCATACAGTGGATTCTCAGCAAGCATAAGCAAAAGGGACTTCCGCTTTCTGCGATTCCGGAATATGTCCAGATTCATATCAACGATACCCATCCGACCATTGCCATTCCGGAGCTGATGCGGATTTTGATGGACGAGGAAGGCATGGGCTGGGACGACGCGTGGAGCATTGTCGGCAGAACCTTTGCCTACACCAACCACACCATTTTGTGTGAGGCACTGGAAAAATGGCCGTTTGAAATGGTGGAGCATCTGCTGCCGCGCATTGCCATGATCATCCGTGAGATCGACCGCAGACAGCGTGCCGCCCTGTGGGAGCGGTTCCCCGGCGATCAGAATAAGATTGAGTATATGGCGGTGATTACCAACGGGCAGGTCAGCATGGCAAACCTTTGTCTGACAGCGTGTCACAGTGTTAACGGCGTTGCGGCGCTGCATACGGAAATCTTAAAGAAGGAAACCTTTAAGGATTATTACAGCATCTATCCGTATAAGTTTAAAAACATGACAAACGGCGTGACCTTCCGCCGGTGGCTGTATAAGGCAAACCCCGATCTTGCGGCGCTGATTTCAAGGACGATCGGCGATGGCTGGATTAAGGACTACCGCCAGATGCAAAAGCTGGTTCCCTCTGCGGACGATGCGGCGTTCCGCAAGGAGTTTGCGGCCATTAAGCTGGAAAATAAAAAGAAGCTTGCAGCCTATATCAAGGAACATAACGGAATTGAAGTGGATCCGCTTTCGATGTTTGACGTGCAGATTAAACGTCTGCATGAATATAAGCGGCAGCTCCTTAAGGTGCTGCAGATTATATGGCGGTATCAGCAGATTATCGACCACAGGGATGAGGCGGATCTGCTGCCGACCACCTATATCTTTGCGGCAAAGGCGGCGCCCGGCTATCATATGGCAAAGCTGATTATTAAGTTTATCAACAGCGTGGCCGATGTCATTAACCGGGATGAGAGAGTCAACGACATTTTAAAGGTTGTCTTTATTGAAAATTACAGTGTCTCGATTGCAGAAAAGATCGTGGCCGCCGCAGACGTGAGCGAGCAGATTTCCACGGCGTCCAAAGAGGCGTCCGGCACCGGCAACATGAAACTGATGTTAAACGGTGCGCTGACTCTTGGAACGATGGACGGCGCCAATGTGGAGATTCGGGAGCAGGTCGGCGATGATAACATCTTTATCTTTGGCCTTTCCTCGCAGGAGGTGCTGCAGATTTATGCACACGGTCACTCGCCAAGCCCGGAGATTTACGCCGGCAACCCGGTGATAAAACGGGTGGTAGATACCTTGATTGACGGCACCTTCAGTCAGGAAAACCTGTTCTATGACATCTATCATTCCTTGGTGATGAACGGCGGTTTTGCCGATAATTACCTGCTGCTGCCGGATTTTGATTCCTATCTCCAGGCGTGCCAGAGGGTGATGGATAAATTCAGGGATCAGGATGCGTGGATGCGCAGTGCGGTTCTCAATACCGCGCATGCCGGATTCTTCTCCAGCGACCGCACCATTGAGGATTACAACCGCGAGATCTGGCATCTGCGCGAGATGTAGGAAAAGTGAAAGCATGAAAAGAATGAAGGAGCGGAGGAGGTTCCGATCCTCCTTCGGATTCCTTTTTCGGCGGAGGGAGATAACCATGGGTTTCCTTGAGTCTGCCTTGTCTGCCGGACGTTTGTGGCGCGGTATACTGCGCCGCAGACGGTAAAATCGGAAAATACATATACAGAGGAGAGAATGATGATGAAAAAATTATGGACTGCAGTATGCCTGCTTGCGCTCAGCGTATCACTCTTTGGATGCGGAACGGCCAACAATACCGCCCCCAAAGAAACCGAAAAAGCAAATGCGGCAAGCGACGTGGCCTACGTACAGGATAAGGGCGAGATGGTGATCGGTTATACCGTATACGAGCCGATGAACTATACCGACGAGAGCGGCAAGCTGGTTGGCTTTGATACCGAGTTTGCAGAAGCCGTATGCGAAAAACTGGGCGTTACGCCGAAGTTTGTTGAGATTGACTGGGACAACAAGTTTTTGGAACTGGAGTCGAAGAGCATTGACTGTATCTGGAACGGTATGACCATTACCGATGAGGTAAAGAAGAATACCAACGTGACCGAGCCGTATGTAAAAAATGCGCAGGTTGTCGTAATGAAGAAGGAAAATGCCGGAAAGTACACGGACGCCGCTTCGATGAAAGAATTAAAGTTTGCGGCTGAGGCAGGCAGCGCCGGTGAGGCAGCTATCGCAGAAGAGGGCCTAAACAGCAGCTATGTTGCCGTTGCGGCACAGAGCGACGCTCTGCTTGAGGTGATGAGCGGATCGGTAGACGCTTGCGTGATTGACAACACCATGGCAAACGCAATGACCGGTGAGGGTACCAGCTATGCAGGCCTTACCGCAGTGACCGAGCTTACCAGCGAGGAATACGGAATCGGCTTCCGCAAGGATTCCGATCTCACCAATAAGGTTAACGAGATTATGGCAGAGCTGAAGACAGACGGCACGCTGGAAAAACTGGCGCAGACCTATAAGCTGACTTTGGCAGACGCACAGTAAATGTGACTTTGGGATAAGAGGGATATCCTCTTATTTCGGGCAGAGGCGGTGTAAAAACGGTTTTACGCCGCCTTTGATATATTTTGCGCAATATTCAAGGCTTGAGTATTGCAGGGAATGGAGTTTGTTATGTTTGTACAGGTGACGCTTAGCCTTTTTGAGGGCTTTTTGATGACCCTTAAAATATTTATTCTGACGCTTGCCCTGGCATTGCCGCTCGGCCTGGTGATCAGCTTTGGCTCGATGACCCGTATCAAGCCGATCCGATGGGTGATCAGGACCTTCATCTGGATTATCCGTGGTACGCCGCTGATGCTCCAGCTGATCGTGATTTATTACGGCCCCGGTCTGATCGCGGCCTGGGCGTCCGGACAGGGAACCGGCGCATTTTTTTCCTGGATTGCCTCCTGGACGGTGCCGGATCGGTTCGCGGCGGTGATTGTTGCCTTTGTCATCAACTATGCCTGCTATTTTTCCGAGATTTACCGCGGCGGCATCGAGGCGATTCCCAAGGGTCAGTATGAGGCCGGCCAGGTGCTTGGTATGACGCGGGTGCAGACCTTCTTCCGCGTGGTTCTTTTGCAGGTCGTAAAGCACATTGTGC
>URTH01000020.1 GCA_900550775.1 uncultured Eubacteriales bacterium
CAGCGGCCAGTCGCCGGAGGCAGGCTCTATTGTGGAGCCGGGAACCGTTGTGACGCTGGACTTTAAATACCAAGGCGCGAATGATTAGTTGCACAGGGATTGCATAGCGCATGGGCGCTAAGCAGAAAATCCCTGTACCAGAAGGAGGAAAAACCATGAATTTATCCGAGTTGTTAAAGGATGTAACTGTTGAATCACTGACCGGGAACCCACAGCTTGCCATCAACGGGATCGCGTTTGATTCCCGTGCGGTAAAACCGGGAAACCTGTTTGTTTGTATCAGCGGATTTGAGACGGACGGCCATAAGTATGCGCCGCAGGCAATTGAAAAAGGCGCGGCAGCCATTCTTGCGGAACGGGATTTGAGCGATCTGGGCGTGACCTGCGTAGTGGTGAAAAATTCCAGAAAAGCGCTGGCGCTGGTGTCGGCCGCCTTTTACGGCCACCCGGAGAAAAAGTTTTGCCTGATTGGGGTTACCGGCACGAACGGCAAGACCACGACCACCTATCTCATTAAATCGGTGCTGGAGGCAATGGGGAAAAAGGTGGGGCTGATCGGCACCAATCAGAATATGATTGGCACCGAGATTATTCCGAGCAAGCGAACCACGCCGGATTCCTTGGAGCTGATGCGTCTGTTTGCCAAAATGGCCGAAAAGAATGTCGATTATGCCATTATGGAGGTGTCCTCGCATTCGCTGGTGCTTGACCGTGTGACCGCATGCACCTTTGATGTGGGCGCGTTTACCAATATTACGCAGGATCATTTGGATTTTCATAAGACCATGGAAGAATACCTTAAGGCAAAGGGGATTTTGTTTCAGATTTCCAAAAACGGGGCAATCAACGCAGATGATCCGGCGGCAAAGCAGCTTTTAGAACTCTCAACGTGCAAAAAAATGCTGACCTACGGTGTGGAGAACGAGTGCGACATGCGCGCGTCCAACGTAGAGCTGCGTGAAAACGGTGTATTTTTTGTGCTAAATTATGAAGGAAAAGAATATCATGTAGAACTGGGAATCCCCGGAAAATTCTCGGTCTACAATGCGCTGACGGCGCTTTCTGCGCTGGCGGTATCCGGTATTCCGGTTGACCGCGCCGTTTCGTGCCTTAAAAAGGCACGCGGCGTCAAAGGACGGGTCGAGGTGGTGAATACCGGCCGGGATTTTTCGGTCATCATCGACTATGCGCATACCCCGGACGGCCTTGACAACGTGCTGCAAACCATCCGCGGCTTTGCCAAGGGCAGAGTGATTACGGTGTTTGGCTGCGGCGGAGACCGGGATAAGGGAAAACGTCCCAAAATGGGTAAAATTGCCTCGGAGATGTCCGATTACTGTGTGGTAACCAGCGATAATCCGCGGACAGAGGATCCAAATGCCATCATTGAGGATATCATGGTCGGCGTCCGCGAGGGCGGCGGTGATTACACCGTGGTTCCCAACCGTTTTGAGGCCATTGAATTTGCACTTGACCACGCAAAAAAAGGTGATATAATATTACTTGCCGGTAAGGGACACGAGACGTACCAGATTCTGGCGGATCGCACCATTACGTTTGACGAAAGGGAGATTGTCCGCAAGCTCCTGGACGCGCCTGCCGGTGAATGATATGGTTTTGCGCTTGAAGGAGGCCGTGCTTCGGTATGGCAGAGTTTGATCGCAGAACCGGGACGATGAGGTGATAGCATGGAATGGATTTTAAACATTGCGCAGGCGGCAGCACTGATGCACGGCACGGCGCACGGCTGCAGTGAAGATGAAATTATCTGTTCTGTTTCAACGGATACCCGTACCATTCAAAAGGGAGCTTTGTTTTTTGCGTTGCAGGGCGACCGCTTTGACGGGCATAAGTTTGTGGAGGCCGCTGTGGACAGCGGCGCCATTTGCTGCGTGGTAAACCGCAGTGAGGAAATCCCGGACAGCGTACCGCGGATCGCGGTTGAGGATACGGCGGCCGCACTGCGGGATCTGGCGGCCGGGTACCGGGCAAAGTTTCATATCCCGGTGGTCGGGATTACCGGCAGTGTTGGAAAAACCTCGACCAAGGAAATGATTGCGTCGGTCTTGGCACAGCAGTACCGTACCCATATGACAAGAGGGAATTTTAACAACGAGATTGGGCTGCCGCTGACCGTCTTTGATCTTATGAAAGAGGACGAAATGATGGTGCTGGAAATGGGAATGAGCCATTTCGGCGAGATTTCGCGGCTGACCCGTATCGCAAGACCGGATACGGCGGTCATCACCAACATCGGCGTGTCCCATATGGAAAATCTGGGCAGCCGTGAGGGAATCAAACAGGCCAAGTTTGAAATTTTAGAGGGGCTGTCTATGGACGGCGCCGTAATTTTAAACGGGGATGACGACCTTTTGTGGGGTGCCGGCGGCGATATTGAGTATGAGACCCTGTATTACGGGATTCAAAATAAAAGCTGCGATTTCAATGCGGTCGATATCAGAACGTATTCGGACAGCAGCGAATTTATCTGTAAGATCGACGGTACGGAATATAAATTTGTCATCAGTGTGCCGGGACTGCATCATGTCTACAATGCGCTTGCGGCGATTTTAGTGGGACTTCGGTACAATGTGGACATTGCGGATATCCAAAAGGGAATCCGCCTGTTTCAGCCGAGCGGACTGCGGCAGACGGTGATTCATCTTCCGGATTATGCGTTGATCCGCGACTGTTACAACGCAAGCCCCGCGTCCATGCAGTCCGGGCTTTCGGTGCTGGCGCTGCTTCCGGCTAAGGGTCGGCGCGTTGCCTGCCTTGCGGATATGTTAGAGCTTGGCGAAATATCGGAGGCGGCACACCGTGAGGTCGGTAAGCTTGCGGTGGAGTACGGCACGGACGTTTTGCTGACGGTCGGCGCGGCGGCGCATGACATTGCACGCGGTGCGGAGGAGGCCGGGATGAATCCGGCGGATATTTATGAATTTGACGATAACGAGAGTCTGTGTCAAAAGCTGCCCGTTCTTTTAAAAAAGGGCGATGCGATTTTGGTCAAAGGCTCGCGCGGGATGCACTTAGAGGAAGTCGCTGACGCGATTGAATCGATGCAGAGCCGGGATAAGGCGTAAAGACAAGGCGCGAAGATAAGACGCAGATGTGTACGTTATGCTTTGCGGCTTTTGACAAAATGAAGTAGAACGAGGGGTTTTGGTATGCAGTATTTATGGATTTGTGCGGCGCTGGCGTTTTTGCTGGCCGCCGTTTTGGGCAGAGTTTTGATTCCAATACTCAGACGGTTGAAGTTCGGACAGGAAATCCGGGAGGAAGGGCCGAAATGGCATGAAAAAAAGTCCGGCACGCCAACCATGGGCGGATTTATCTTTTTGATTGCCATGGTGATTGCCTTGCCGGCTGCCATGGCAGCCGGAAACGCCCTCGGTGAGATGGTGCCGGGTGTGCGCCCGGTTTTGATGCTTGTCGTAGTGACGCTGGCGTTTGCCGCCATCGGCTTTTTGGATGACTACATCAAGGTTATTTTAAAGCGGAATCTCGGTCTGACGGCAAGCCAGAAATTCGGCCTGCAGTTTTTGGTTGCGCTGGCCTATGTCAGTTGGGCAGTGTTTGGCAAAAACATCGATACGGTGGTACGGATCCCCTTTACCGAGGCAAGCTGGAATTTGGGATGGTTCTTTATTCCGTTTGCGGTGATTGTGATTTTGGCAACGGTGAACAGCGTAAATCTGACTGACGGCCTGGACGGCCTTGCAACCAGCGTGACGCTGGCAGTTGCGGTCTTTTTCCTTTTGGTATCGACAGTGGGGCGGCTCTTCAACCCGGCGGTCGCACTGTTTTCGTCCGCGATGGTCGGCGGTTTGCTCGGATTTTTACTCTATAACAAGTACCCGGCTAAGGTCTTTATGGGTGATACCGGGTCTTTGGCGCTGGGCGGCGCAGTCTGCGGTATGGCAATCCTGCTGGAAGAACCGCTGGCGCTTTTGATTGTCGGCTTTGTTTATGTGATGGAGTCTCTGTCCGTGATTATGCAGGTGACCTCCTATCAGCTGACCGGCAAGCGTATTTTTAAAATGAGTCCGATTCATCATCACTTTGAGATGTGCGGCATGAGCGAGAGAAAGATCGTGGCGATGTTTACGGCGGTCACCGTTGTTTTGTGCGCGCTGATGTATTTCTTTGGATAACGAATATCGGGTCAGGCACATGGAAGGTTTTGTGTAAACAAGTATTTAGACGCAAGAGAGCGAAAATCGGCCGCTCTCGGCGGAGTATCGATTGGTTCGGATAAAAGAAAAGTGAAAACAAGGGGGAAACAGCATGGCGGATCAATATGGTTTTCAAAACCGGCGTTCTTTTCGGCAGCCGCCGTCCGACAGCCGGCGCCGTGATACGGCAAGACATGCCCGGCCTGTGCCGCGCGGCGCAGGGAGCGGTGTACGGCAGATGTTTTCCGGGATTCAAATGACCAAGGGCGATATGGACTATCCGTTTTTGATTGCGGTGGGGTTACTGCTTGCCTTTGGTCTTATCATGCTTTTCAGCGCCGGCAGCGCCAAGGCGTTTGCCACTTTCGGCGACAGTTTGTATTTTGTCAAAAGCCAGGTCAAGGGCGTGGTGATCGGCGGCGTTATGATGTGGTTTTTTTCCAAGCTCGACTACCATGTGCTGGGCAGATGGGCGGCGGTGGCGCTGGCCGGTTCCGTTTTTCTTTTAATTCTGGTGATTGTCCCCGGCGTGGGTACCAACCGTAACGGCGCAACACGCTGGCTGTTTGGATTTCAGCCGTCAGAACTTGCAAAGTGTGCCGTGATTTTGTTCTTTTCGTACAGTCTGTCCCAAAACAGAAACCTTTTGGGAAGCTTTCGGCACGGCTTTTTGCCATACCTTATTGTACTGGGTGTGGTGGTGATTCTTTTGATGTTAGAGCCGCACTTTTCCTGTAGTCTGCTGATTATTCTGACGGGTTGTCTGATGTTGTTTATTGCCGGCACCCCCATGAAGCATTTTGGCTATATCATGGCGTTCGGTGTGCCTGTTGCGGCCGCTTTGGTTATCAAGGCGCCGTACCGTATGGCTCGTATTACGGCGTTTTTGGATCCCTTTGCCGATAAGCAGGGTGACGGATGGCAGATCGTGCAGTCGCTTTACGCGATCGGTTCCGGCGGACTGTTCGGCGTGGGACTTGGTAAAAGCCGTCAAAAATACCTGTCCCTCCCGGAGCCGCAGAACGACTTTATCTTTTCGGTGCTGGCTGAGGAATTGGGACTTCTCGGCGCAATCCTTTTGATTGTTTTGTTTTTGTTTTTGATTGTCCGCGGGATCAAAATCGCGTCAAAATCACCGGATCTGTTCGGCAAGCTCTTGGTGACGGGCATTATCGGCATTATTGCCTTTCAGGCGATCATCAATATCGCCGTGGTAACCTCATCGGTTCCGGTTACCGGTATGCCGCTGCCGTTTTTCAGCTTTGGCAGTACGGCGCTCAGTATCACCATGGCAGAGATGGGAATTGTGCTGAACGTTTCCAGGCAGGCAAAGATGGAAAGCGGATTGCCTAAGATGTCACTGAAAAAATAAGGACGGATGGATTTTGATGTTTCGAGAAGAGGAGATCATGAAATTCCGGATTTTTGGGGACAGATTTCCGCTTTGGACTGCGGCGCACGGGAATCGAATCCGATATGCCTTGTGCGCCTAAGAAAGGAAGGATGAGCATGCGGCTGTTATTTGCCGGCGGCGGCACGGCGGGTCATATCAACCCGGCACTTGCCATTGCCAATTACTTTTGCGAAAAAGAGCCGGGGACAGAAGTGCGTTTTGTCGGCACCAAAGAGGGGCTGGAGACTGCCCTGGTGCCGCGCAGCGGCTACCCCATTGATTATATCCGCATCCACGGCTTTGACAGAAGCCTGTCGCTGCAGGGACTGAAAACTGCGGCGGAGATCCCTTTTGCCGTGCGCAGTGCCGGCAAGATCATCAAGGAATTTCAGCCGGACGCCGTGATCGGCACCGGCGGCTATGTGGCAGGGCCGGTGGTGTACGCGGCGGCCATGCGGCATATTCCGACCCTGGTGCATGAATCCAATGCGTTTCCCGGCGTGACAACCAGACTGCTTGCCGGTAAGGCAAGCGTGGTTGCGCTCGGCGTGGAGGATGCAAAAAAATATTTGAAGAATCCCAAGCGCGTCATTGTGACCGGGACGCCGCTGCGCGCGTCGCTGCTTGAGACCGATGCGTTTGCTGCGCGGCGGCAGCTGGGGCTGGACAGCCGTCCGTTTCTTTTGATCTTCGGCGGCAGCCTGGGCGCCAGAGATTTTAACCGTACTGTGGTGGATTGGATTTCCAGGACGGCACAGGAGGGAAACTATCAGATTCTGATGGGTACCGGGAAGCTGCATCAGTACGATGCGGTACAAAAGCGGTTTTCGGAAAACGGTGTGGATTTAAAAAGTCTGCCGCATGTGACGGTGTCGGAATATATCTATCATATGGATATCGCCATGGCGGCGGCGGATTTGGTGATCTGCCGTGCCGGGGCAAGTACCCTGTGCGAACTGACCGCACTCGGAAAACCGGCGATTTTGGTGCCGTCACCCTACGTGACGGGAAACCATCAGGAGCATAACGCCAGAGCGATTGAGCGCGGCGGCGGCGCAAGCGTTATTTTAGAGAGCGCGTTTACGCCGGAGGCGCTTGATTGCGCCGTACGCGGTCTTACGGAAAACAAAGAGGCGCTTTACACCATGCAGCAGTGTTCCAAGAAGATGGGACATATCGACGCCCTGGAACAATTGTATCGGGAAATCAAACGGATTACCGATGCGGCGAAAAAGGATTAGATCATACCGCGTCTCAAGAAGCAAAATTCCGGCAGCTTCCGGCCGGGCGGTCAGGCACCAAAGCACGTACCCTGCATAAGATAGGGTGTAGAGTGAGGAGGTGCTGACCTTGCGCAGCTTGAACCTATACGGCGGAGAGCCGTTACATGGGGAACTGACGGTGCAGGGCTCGAAAAATTCGGTGCTGCCGATTTTGGCAGCGACGCTGCTGAGCCGTGAGCCGTGTGAGATTCACAATTGCCCCGACCTTTTGGATGTACGCGCGGCATTTGAAATTTTAGAAAACCTGGGGTGCACGGTACAGTATGACGGCGAGACCGCCGTGGTTGATCCGACTGCGGCCAGCCGTTCGGTCATCCCGGACGAACTGATGCGGAAAATGCGTTCTTCGGTGATGTTTTTGGGGGCGATGCTGGGACGCTTCGGGCGTGCCTGTATCAGCTATCCCGGCGGTTGTGAACTGGGGGCAAGACCCATTGACATCCATCTTAGCGCGCTGAGCAGACTGGGCGTTGAACTGCGGGAGGACGGCGGCGATATCCGCTGCCTGCTGCGCCGCTATCTGCCGCAGACGGTGACACTGATGTTTCCGAGTGTAGGCGCCACCGAAAATGTGATGCTGCTTTGCGCGGCGATTCCCGGCGAGACGCTGCTGATTCACCCGGCCAGAGAGCCGGAGATTGTGGATTTGCAAAATTTTTTAAACTGCATGGGCGCAGAAATCCGGGGCGCAGGTTCTGACTGTATTCGGATTCGCGGCAGTGCGCAGCTGCACGGCTGCAGCTATACCGTGATCCCGGATCGGATCGCGGCGGCCACCTATGCGTGTGCGGCGGTGGCGTGCGGTGGCGAGGTTCTGCTGCATAAAACCGAGCCCGGACATCTTTTGATGCTGCTTGCAGTGCTGCGGGATATGGGGGTTGACGTTAAGGAGGATGAGGATCAAATCCGCATTATCTCCGACGGGCGGCCCGATGCGGTGCCGCTGGTGAAGACCTTGCCGTATCCGGGATTCCCGACCGATATGCAGCCGCTGCTCATGGCGGCCGTGCTGAAGGCAAGGGGCAGTACCGTATTTAATGAGACGATTTTTGAAAATCGGTTTAAGCATGTGGGCGAGTTTTTGCGTATGGGCGCCGATGTCAGAATCGAGGGTATGAACGCCATTGTAAACGGAGTACGCCGGCTGCACGGCGCCAAGGTACAGGCGGCGGATCTGCGCGGCGGCGCGGCGCTTGCCATTGCCGGATTGAGTGCAGAGGGAAAAACAACGCTTGGCGGCGTGGAACATATCGAGCGCGGCTATGTGGCGATCGACAAGGCGCTCACAGAGCTTGGCGCAAAGGTTGCATGGGAACCGTGACCGTGTGGGGAGAATCATCAAAACGCCGATGGAAAACGGCGGATGATTCTCCGAAAGGCGATGGACAAGCTATCAAAGAGGTGACTGGAATGCGAAAGAAAAGAAAAACAAAAAAGCCGTTTCGGGCAAGACCGCTGGCAGTGCTGCTGTTGCTGGTGGTTGTGGGTGCCGCTGCCGGGCTGCTGTTCTCACCCGTTTTCCGCGTGAGTGCGGTATGGTGCGAGGGCAATCAGCGGATCGGACAGGAGACCATTTTAGAGGCGGCACAGGTCAAGATCGGCGGGAACCTTTTTTTGCAGCGACTGCCTAAGATCAAACGGCGTGTTCAAAACATTCCTATGATCGAGGATGTGCGGATTCATCGGGTGTTTCCGGATAAAATCCGCATTACGGTGACCGAACGCACGCCGGCTGCATATATTCATAACGATCAAAAACTGATTGTGCTGGATCTGACCGGCAGAGTGATCGAAACCGTCGAGGATGAACGGGCAGCGCAGGCGGTTGCGCGTTATACGCCCAAAAAGGTTGAGGCGCCCAAGGACGCGTCAAAGAATGGTGATGAGGAGACGCCGGGTGGTGACGGCAAAAAACAGGAGGGCGGCGACGATGCGGAACCGACCGCAACACCAAAGCCCTCGGATACGCCGGAGCCGACGCAGACGGCAGATACAGAAGATAAGGCGGAAAATGGCAGCGATGCGGCGGCAGAGGATAACAATGCAGCGGACAGCAATGCGGCGGCGGACGGCAATACAGCGGCGAAGCTTCCTTACAGTGTTCCGATTGTTGAGGGGCTGACGCTTGAAAAGCCGGAGGTCGGGAAAAACGCGGACAGTAAGGAACGCGAAAAACTCAGCCGCGTGATGGAGACATTCCGATATCTGAACCAAAACGAGTTGTTGTCGCGCGCTACCTTTTTGGATGTGACCAACATCAACGATGTGACCCTGATGATCGAAAACCGGCTGCAAATTCAGCTCGGCAGTCTTGATAACATGGAGTATCGCGCTGCCTTTTTGGCAAAGGTGGTAAAAGAGCGGATCGGTGCGTCCGAAGAGGCGATTTTGGATTACCGCGGCGAGGATATCTATGCAAGACCGCCGGAGGACGGAAAGGCAAGAACGGTTGCACCGACCAAGACGCCACAGCCGAGCAGCACGCCAAAGCCGAGCGGTACGCCGGATTCCGGCAGCACGCAAACACCGCATAGCAGCAGCCGTCCGAGCGCATCGGCCGCGGCAGAAGCCGAGGAATAAAAACAATTTGTAACACAATTGTAATATTATTTTAAAAATAATGAAAAATAACTTTACAAAATTAAAATCTGTGGTATAATAGATAACAAGAAAAAAGAATAATGCAGCATGGATGAAAGAGAGACGAAAGCATAAGGAGGAAGAAACGTGTTTCAGTTTGATACAGAGAATGTGAACCCCGCGCAGATTAAGGTAGTCGGTGTCGGCGGCGGCGGTAATAATGCAGTGAATCGCATGATCGAGGCACAGGTGAAATGTGTTGAATTTATTGCGGTCAATACAGATAAACAGGATTTAACGCTCTCTGCGGCTTCGCAGAAGATTCAGATCGGCGAAAAGATCACCAAGGGTCTGGGCGCCGGCGCCGTGCCGGAAATCGGCAAAAAAGCGGCAGAGGAAAGCCGTGACGAGATTGCACAGGCAATCAAGGGCGCAGATATGGTGTTCGTGACGGCCGGCATGGGCGGCGGCACCGGCACGGGTGCGGCACCCGTTGTGGCAGAGGTTGCTAAAGAGATGGGTGTGCTGACCGTCGGTATCGTAACAAAGCCGTTCTGGTTTGAGGGCAAGACCCGTCAGAACAACAGCGATGAGGGAATTAAAAACCTGATGGGCGCTGTTGATACCCTGGTGGTAATCCCCAACGATAAGCTGCTTGAGGTCGCTGAAAACCGTACGCCGCTGATGGAATCCTTCCGTATGGCGGACGATATTCTCCGTCAGGGTGTACAGGGTATTTCCGATTTGATTTCCCGTCCCGGTCTGATCAGTCTGGACTTTGCGGATATTAAGACCATCATGAAGGACACCGGCTTTGCCCATATGGGAATCGGCCGTGCCAGCGGTGAGACCCGTGCAGAGGAAGCTGCGAAAAAGGCAATACATAGTCCTCTGCTGGAGACCACCATTGAGGGCGCAAAGGGCGTTATCTTGAATGTAACCGGCGGCAGTGACCTGGGTATTCTGGAAGTAAAAACCGCAGCAGAACTGGTGGAAGAGGCAGCGGATAAGGATGCCAATATCATCATCGGTGCCATCATCGATGAAAACATGGGCGATGAGATCCAGATTACGGTGATTGCAACCGGCTTTAAGGGCAATGCACCGCAGGATCATAAGGAAGAGGATAACTCCTTTGAAAGCTTTTTAGGTCGCTTTGGCAACGGCGGCAATTTTAACCGCGGCGGCGCAACCGCATCGCCGAGTGCATCGCCGGCATCCCGCCCGGCAGAAAAGGTGCCGTCCTCAAACCTTTTCAGTAAATTCGGTGAGGATGACGGCATTGACGTTCCTGTCTTTTTGAGAAACCGTCATAAACAGTAAACAATAAAAGACCGGCTGCGTGCCGGTCTTTTTGTGTGTCGATCAACCCTATTTTTTCGACAGTCTGAAGCGGCCGCACGGCCGCTTTTTTCATGATCGGTGGGCTGCTATTGCAAAAAGCCTTCCAGCAGGGTTACACCGTTTCGTCTCCACGAAATTTCACTGCCGTCTGCGCCGGCGCAAAACTCCCATGTTTCATAGTGCGGATTGTCCAGATAGTAAAGAGATACCGCAAATCCGTCTTTGCTTCCTGCTGCGGCGGCGGCAAATGCGATGGTCTCCGGCGTATCGGTACCGGCTAAAGTCTCCAGTGTGGGCTTTAGGCGCCTGATGGTGATTTCACTCTTTTGATAAGCGCCGATGCCAAAATGCATCGTTTGCAGACAGCTGCCGTTGCTGAAGGTAACGGAAATTCTGTCCGCGTCACGGTGCAGTGCCAGCGAGGTAATCCCAAGGATGTTCGGGTTGCAGTGATAGAGGCGATCAAACAAGCTGTCTGCCATGGGCGCCTCGTCCGGGATCGGATAATACTGATCCAGTTTTTTCAGAACATCGGCCTCCGTTTTGGTTCCCTGATCGCAGAGGGCGTCCATTAAATCATAGATCAGATCGATTTCTGTTTGCATATCGTCGCTGCATACCTTGGCGGCAACGACCATATCACGTTCCGGAAAAATCATGGAAAGCTGACCGAAGGCGCCGTCGCCGCGGTAGCCCTCCCTTGCGTTTATCCAGAACTGATAGCCGTAACCGGCCACCCAGTCCTTGGTGCCGTTTCCGCTGTTGTCGGAGTGGGGTGCAGAGGCTGCGGCAACCCATTCTTCGGATAAAAGCTGCTTGCCGTTCCATTTGCCCTTGTTCAGATATAAAAGGCCAAGCTTTGCCACGTCCTCGACCGAGGCGTGCAGACCAACCGCGCCTTGAGAGCGGCCGCTTGGAAAGACATCCCAGTAGACGTTGGTGATGCCGAGCGGCAAAAACAGACGTTCCTGCAAAAAGTCAAACATTGTCTTTTTGGTGTAGTGGGTGACGATTTCCGACAGCATGTAGGTGGCTGCATTATTGTATGTAAAGTGTGTGCCCGGCATAAAATCCAGGTCGGTGTTTAAAAATTCGGTGACCGGCGCAGCGGCGCGGCGGATATAAGGCAGACAGCAGGCGGCATGCCCGGTGTTCATGGAAAGCAGGTGCTTGACCCTTAAATGCTCCATATTGCGGCCGAGCCTTGCAGGCAGCTGATCCTTAAAAATGTCGATGACGCGATCCTCTGCGGTGAGAACGCCGTCATCGGCCAAAAAGCCGATCGCGGTCGAAGAAAAACTCTTGCTGAGCGAGTAGAGCTGCATGGCGTCGGAAACAGAGTATGGTTTTGGCGCCATGGAGAGCATCAGCTTGCCGTGCCGATAAATTTGCAGAGCATGAAGTGCGGTTTTACTCTCAGGGAGCTTGTCTAAAAAACGAAGAACTGCGTCCGCACAGACGGTTTTGTCCATCCATAATTCACTTTGATTGATCATACATAAAAGATCCTTTCTGTACTTAATTGATCAGGTCTGTTTTTTTGAAACAAGCCTAATGATTTCTACCAATAACTATACAGGATATTTTTGTAAATGTCAAGATAACGGGTCTGCTGCGCATACTTTTTTGGCGCAAAAGACACTTTTTAAAATCTGTCCGAAACAGAAAAAATGGAAGATGTTTTTTCAAAAATTTTTTGCTTTAAGTGTTGACAGAAAAACAGGAAATGTGCTAGAATAAAACCTAATGGATTTTATGGACTATTATATTTAGGTAGAAACTCACGATCGGCGCTACGGCGCCCCGTGCCTGCGGCTTTTGAAACGGTAAAAGCCGATTTTACGGCATTTTGCGGTGTTGCTGTCCGCTGTGACAGAGTGGAATGATACAAAATAAATGGGGTTGAGGTAAGCTATGAAAATCGGGATTCCGAGAGCGCTTTTGTTTCAGTACTATTATCCGCTTTGGCGGTCATTGTTTGAAAATTTAGGATTTGAGGTCGTCCTTTCGGACAAGTCCAGCAAAACCCTGGTACAAAAGGGAATTGCCGTGACCGTGCCGGAGATATGCTTGCCGATTAAAATTTTTGACGGTCACGTGATTAACCTGATGGAAAAGGGCGTTGACTATATCTTTTGTCCGCGGTTTGTCCACATTGAAAAGGGATATTGGTTCTGCCCGAAGTACATCGGTCTGCCGGAGCTGGTTGAAAAAACCATCCCGGAGGCAAAGCTGCTGATTGCGGAAATCGATTGCCGCCGCGAGGATACGGCAGATCCGTCCTGCTATCGGGGAATTGCCAAAACGCTGGGGATTTCGCACGGCAGAATGAAAAAGGCGTTAAAAGCCGCCGCAGAGGATTTTGCGGCGTTTCGCAGCTATTGCAGACAGGGCCTGACGCTGGATGAGGCGGCCATGGTTCTGTACGATAAAATTCCGCTTGAGAATTTTAAATTGCCGAATTATCAGACCACAATCGGACTTTTGGGCTATATTTATAACGTGTACGATCCCTTTATCAGTATGGAAATCATCAAGCGGCTGCGCGAGATGAAGGTGCGGATTATCACCTTTGATATGCTCTCGGAGGAAGAACTGCTCCGTTACCGGGCAACCAATACCCGTCCGATTTTCTGGACCTTTGCCGATAAGCTGTATCAGGCGGCGCACGTGATGATTCAGGATAAGGGTGTTGACGGGCTGATCCATATTACGGCGTTTGGCTGCGGCCCGGATTCCGTGGTCGGAAAGGAAATCGAACATGATTTTGCCGATTCCGGCGTACCGTTTATGACGCTGCGAATTGATGAACATACCGGCGAAAATCATCTGCAAACCAGGATTGAGGCCTTTACCGATATGATTAAGCGTAAGATTTATTATCGGGATAAGGCGTGACAGTTTCTCCGCCGGGTGGCGGTCCGAGACCCGGATTGGATTATGAAATTACGGACAGAAAGGCAACCGATTGTATGAAAGTATCGTTTCCGCATATGGGATGTGTGACCGGCTACAAATGGCTGATGCAAAAGCTGGGGCATGAGGTGATTATGCCAAAGCGACCCAGTCAGCGCACGATGGAGCTTGGTGTAAAATACAGCCCGGAATTTATCTGTTTTCCGTTTAAAGTGATGATGGGAACCTATATCGAATGTGCCGAGGCCGGCGCTGAGGTGATTGTGACCTCCGGCGGCTGCGGTCCCTGCCGCGCAGGCATGTATCCCGATGTCCACCAAAAGGTGCTGGACGAGCTTGGGTATCATGTGCGCGTCATTGTATTTGACAGTATCTTTCAGGATTTTCATGCGTTTTATGAAAAGGTCAAGCTGGTCTTAAACGGTACGCCGACGCTTCGCTTTTTGCGCCTGGCCTATCTGACTTATGACATGATTAAAAAGATGGACACCTTGGAAAAACAAATGAAGATATCCCGTGCACATGAAGAGGAAATCGGCGCCTTCAGCCGTGCATGGCGCAAGGTCACCCATCTGTTTGAAACCTGTAACACGCATAAGGATATCAAGGCGGCCTACCAAAAATCACAGGAGATTTTTGCGGCTATCAAGCAGGTTCCGGTGGAGGAGAAAGACCGGATCCGCGTGGGGATTGTCGGCGAGATTTATGTTGCGATGGAACCGTCGGTCAATAAGAATGTGGAGGAAATTTTAAATAACCTTGGCATCGAGGTGGAAAACGTGCAGTACATCTCCGACTGGGTTGCCCATAACATCGTACCGCAGTGGCTGCCGTTTCCGAAGTCGCACCGCGTCTTTCGCTTATCTGACCCGATTTCGCCGATTAACTGCGGCGGCCACGATAAAGAGAATATGGGCTGGGTCTATGATTTTGCCGCGCGCGGCTTTGACGGCGTGGTGCATCTGATGCCGTTTGCCTGTCTGCCGGAGCTGGTTAACCTCGGAAAGTTTCCGGCGGTATCGGAGGAACTTCAGATGCCGATTTTGTCCCTGTCCTTAGATGAGCAAATGGGCGAGGCGCATGTAAAAACCAGGCTGGAGGCCTTTGCGGATTTAATCCGATCCAAGCATCGGGCAAAGCTTGCAAAGGGCTTGGCACAGACTGCGGAAAAGACGGCGGCACCGACCGTAAAAACGCCGGTAAAGCAAGGCGTTTGATGGAACATAGGAGGAACGTTTATGAAATACTATTTAGGAATCGATATTGGTTCGGTCAGCACAAATGTCATCGCCATGACAGAGGATTACGAGGTATGTTTTAACGAGTATATCCGTGCCAACGGTCAGCCGCTGGAGAGCGTAAAAAAGGGAATGAACGCGCTGCGCCAAAAGCTCGGCTGCAAGGACGAGGATATTTTGGGCATCGGCACAACCGGCAGCGGCCGTGAACTGGCCGGGGTTCTGGTCGGCGCCGACGTGATAAAGAATGAGATTACGGCACACGCAACGGCAACGCTGCACTATCACCCGGATGCGTCCACCATCTTTGAGATCGGCGGTCAGGATTCCAAAATCATTATTTTGCAGGACGGCATGGTGACGGACTTTGCGATGAACACCGTCTGTGCGGCAGGAACCGGCTCCTTTTTGGATCACCAGGCAGAACGCCTTGGCATTCCGATTGAGCAGTTTGGCGACATGGCGCTGTCCGCCGAGGCGGATGTGCGGATTGCCGGCCGCTGTACCGTGTTTGCGGAATCCGATATGATTGCAAAGCAGCAGTACGGATTTTCTAAGGCAGAAATCATTAAGGGTCTGTGCAGCGCACTGGTTCGGAACTATATTAACAACCTGGGCAGAGGCAAGACGTTAAAGCCGCCGTATATCTTCCAGGGTGGCGTTGCGGCCAACAAGGGCATCCGCGCGGCATTTGAGCAGGAGGTCGGCCACGAGGTTGTGATTCCCAAGTATTATAACGTGATGGGTGCGATCGGCTGTGCAATCCTTGCTAAAGAACAGATGGAGCAGACCGGCGCCGCACCGGCGTTTAAGGGCTTTGACCGGCTGTCCCTAGAGTTTCGGCCGACCAGCTTTGAGTGTAACGATTGCCCCAATATGTGTGAGGTCATTAAGGTAGTGTCGGAGGGCGAAACCCTGGCGGTCTGGGGCGATAAATGCGGAAAGTACGCCGGGACAAGCCGTGCGGCAAGAAAGAGATCCTAGGAGGGATAAGTATGGCAAGTTATACGTATCGGACGCGCGGCGTATGCGCGCGTGAGATTTCGTTTGAGATTGACGGTGATACCGTGCATCATGTACGGTTTTCCTCCGGCTGTAACGGAAACACCCAGGGGATTTCCGCGCTGGTTGAGGGTATGCCGGTGGATAAGGTGATCGCACTTTTGCATGGCATCAATTGTAACGGGAAGGGAACTTCCTGCCCGGATCAGCTGGCAAATGCCTTAAAAGAGGCAAAGGACGGCAATCTGTAAACCGACGATATTGACGCTTGATGCTTCGAGACTGCCCCCAAAGTCAGTTTTCAGCAAGATATTGCTTTGAATCAATTGCCCCAAGCCCGCGTCACATCTGCCTGCGCAGTGGCTCGATTTGACAAAAACCGTCAAACCATCGCCTAGGCTTCGGCGCTGCTCCTTTTCCCAAAAATCAAGTAAGATTTTTGGGAGACCCTA
>URTH01000021.1 GCA_900550775.1 uncultured Eubacteriales bacterium
TGGAGCTTCGTATGAAATGCGGTATCGGAAAATGCGGCCGCTGCAACATCGGAGACAAATACGTCTGCAAAGACGGCCCGGTATTTAGGTGTGATGAGGTTGATGAATTACCTAATGAGTACTAAGTTATAGATTGCATCTTAAGAAACTTTCAAATATATGCGCTGGTTATAGCCAGTACACAGCCATGTGGAACAGCCATCTCGCTAAGATACCCATTTTAGGAGCGTTGCGACGGGCACGTGTGAGATGGCTGTTCCACATGGCGTACGATTTGGATAAAAGAAAGGACACCAACATGGAAAATAATATGGTAAACGTATATTTTTTCGGTAAAAAATACAGCGTTCCCGGTGATCTGACCATTATGACAGCTATGGAATATGCCGGTTATACATTAAAAAGAGGATGCGGCTGCAGACACGGATTCTGCGGTGCCTGCGCGACCATCTACAGGATCAAGGGACAGAATGAGCTGAAAACCTGTCTCGCCTGTCAGACACAGGTGCAGGAGGGAATGTATGTGGCAAGTATCCCGTTCTTCCCTACAGACAAGAGACTTTATAATATAGAAGATCTTAAGCCGAACCAGCAGGTAATGATGGAGCTTTATCCGGAGATCTACAGCTGCATCGGATGCAATGCCTGCACAAAGGCCTGTACACAGGACTTAAATGTCATGCAGTATATTGCATATGCTCAGAGAGGCGAGCTTGAAAAATGTGCAGAGGAATCCTTTGACTGCGTAATGTGCGGCGTATGTTCCTCGCGCTGTCCGGCCGGGATTTCGCATCCGCAGGTCGCAATGCTGGCACGCCGCCTGAACGGAAAGTATCTGGCACCAAAGACGCAGCACCTTGAAAACCGCGTCAAGGAGATCCAGGACGGCACCTTTACCGATCTGATTGAGGCGCTGATGGGCAAGCCGGTAGAGGAACTCAAAGAGCTGTATAACAACCGAGAAATCGAGAAGTAAGGAGGTTAACCACAATGTATGCACCCCAATTTCAAGAATCGTTAAGGGCTGTGGAGGCCGCGCGTGAGGCAAACATTGCCTATGAGCCGACCCGTATGACTGCAAAAGAAAAGGAAGACCTTCTTGCGGCGTATCATCCCGACTATAAAAAAGACGAATTTTCCACCCTCAAAATCGGACCGAACCGCGGCGACTCCGTGCCGCACGAGCTTTGCGAGATGCTGCAGGCAAAGAGCCGGATTCAGGCAGAGGATGTGGATTTAAGCGATGTGAAGTATGATGTCGATGTGTTAATCATCGGCGGCGGCGGCGCAGGCGCGTCCGCAGCAATCGAGGCTGACCGTGCCGGTGCAAAGACCATGATTGTTACCAAGCTGCGGATCGGCGATGCCAATACCATGATGGCAGAGGGCGGCATTCAGGCTGCCGATAAAGAGAACGATTCGCCGGCAATCCACTTTTTGGATGCCTTTGGCGGCGGCCACTTTGCCGCAAAGCGTGAGCTTTTGGCAAAGCTGGTTTGTGACGCACCGGAGGCAATTTTGTGGCTTAACGAGCTTGGCGTAGAGTTTGATAAGGCAGAGGACGGCACCATGATTACCACGCACGGCGGCGGTACCTCGCGCAAGAGAATGCACGCGGCAAAGGACTATTCCGGCGCCGAAATCATGCGTACCCTGCGCGATGAAGTGTTAAACCGCGGCATCCCGGTGGTGGACTTTACGGCAGCGATCGAACTGATCTTAGACGAAAACGGAAAAGCAGCCGGTGCGGTACTTATGAATATGGAGACCAAGGAGCTGATGGTCGCAAAGGCCAAGACCGTGATTATTGCGACCGGCGGCGCCGGAAGAATGCATTATCAAGGCTTCCCGACCTCAAACCATTACGGCGCAACGGCAGACGGCCTGGTGCTGGGCTATCGGGTCGGCGCAAAGCTTTTGTATGCCGAGACACTTCAGTATCACCCGACCGGCGCGGCATTTCCGCAGCAGATTTTCGGCGCACTGGTGACCGAAAAGGTGCGTTCCTTAGGCGCAAAGCTGGTTAACCGTGACGGTAAGGTGTTTATGCATCCGCTGGAGACCCGTGACGTTGCGGCAGCATCCATTATCCGTGAATGCTCCGACCGCGCCGAGGGCGTTGACACCGGCAGCGGCCGGGCAGTATGGCTGGATACGCCGATGATTGAAGAAATCGGCGGCGAGGGCACGATTGAAAAGCGGATTCCGGCCATGATGCGGATGTTCATGAGCTATGGCATTGATATTAGGAAAGAGCCGATCCTGGTATACCCCACGCTGCACTACCAAAACGGCGGTTTGGATATTCGGGTTGACGGCATGACGACCAATGTGGAGAACCTGTATGTTGCCGGCGAGGCAGTCGGCGGTATCCACGGCCGGAACCGCCTGATGGGCAACTCTTTGCTCGATATTATCGTGTTCGGCAGAAACGCCGGGATTCATGCGGCAGAGGCAGCCAAGGCAACCGAGGTTGGCACGCTGACCCTCTCCCATATCGCAAAATTTGACGCAGAGCGTTCCGCGGCCGGCATCGAAACCGACGCGGTATCGCCGAAGCTCTTGCCGAACTATACCGGCAAAAGAAGCGAAATCTAACGGATTGTAATCGTAAAATAAGAGGTGCCGCGGCTGCGGCGCCTCTTTAGAACGTTGAAAGAAGGTTTAACCAATGCATTTATTTCATGGAGTGATTTCTCTGTCCGGCGTGTCGTTTTTGATTTTTTCCATTATGGCGATTGTATCGCTCGGTTATCTGCTGGGCAGAGTCACCATCAAGGGCGTCTCGCTGGGAACCGCCGGCGTGTTTGTCATTTCTCTGCTTTACGGCGCATTTTTTTATCAGAATCTGACCGATGCGCTCAAGAGTGCGGAGATTGCGTCAAACGGACTGAAAATTGTTGAAAACCTAGGTCTGGTATTTTTTGTGACCTCGGTCGGATTTATTGCAGGACCCAAGTTCTTTAAAAACTTAAAAAAGAATTTTAAGTCCTATATTCTCCTCGGCGCAGCTATTATTTTAACGGGCGGCGTGACCTGTGCCATCTGTTATTTTATCGGCCGCGGCAGTGCCAATAATCCGCAGGAGTTTATCGCGCTGATGGACGGTTTGCTTTCCGGCTCTTTGACGACCACGCCGGGATTTTCTGCCGCTAAGGAGACGGTAAAGAATGTCTATGCCGCAACGCCGGAGCTTGCCAATGAGTATGAGGCGGCCGTTACGGTAGGCTACGGCATTGCCTACTTGTTCGGTGTCATCGGCGTGGTGCTTTTTGTGCAGATCATGCCAAAGCTGGCGCATGCCGATATGGATCTGGAGCGGAAAAAGCTGGCAAGCGTGGATCTTGGCACAGCAAAGACTAAGGCGGAAAACCTGATCGATATTGATGATATGGGTCTCGGCGCGTTCGGTATGGCCGCGCTGATCGGCCTTGTGGTCGGAAACATTAAGATTCCGCTGACCTCGGCCGGGCTTTCCGGCACCTGTTTCTCGCTCACCACAACCGGCGGCGCGCTGATTACCGCCCTGGTGTTCGGACATTTTTCCCATGTCGGAAAAGTCAATATTATGCCGCCCAAAAAGACGCTGGAATGCCTCAGAGAGCTGGGGCTGATGATCTTTTTGATCGGTGCCGGTGTGGCCGGCGGCGCAAACTTTGTCAAGTACTTTAAGCCCATTTACTTCCTCTACGGTGCATTGATGACCTTAATCCCGATGATTGTGGGTTATCTGATCGCAACCAAGGTGTTAAAGCTGAGCCTGCTGAACTCCTTGGGCTCCATCACCGGCGGCATGACCAGTACGCCGGCGCTCGGAACGCTGATTCATGTTGCCAAAACCGAGGATGTGGCTTCGGCTTATGCGGCGACCTATCCGATTGCGCTTTTAGCGGTGGTCTTGGTTTCGCAGTTTTTGATTGTCTTGTTTGGATAAAAAATAATATTCTGCCGCCGCGGCTGCGGCGGCAGAGCGTGTTTTTGAAGGAATTTTAAAAAATACCGAAAAAATTTGCAAGAAAGACTTGCTTTTTTAAAAAAACATGGTATAATAGTCTAGTGACTTTCGCCGGAGGCGATCTGTGGCGGAGGGAAAATAAAATAGGGAGACGTATCGAAGTGGTCATAACGAGCACGATTGGAAATCGTGTTGTCGTGATGAGCGGCACGTGGGTTCAAATCCCACCGTCTCCGCCACGTCGGAATGGACTTTGCTCCATTCCGATTTTTCTTATGTGAAAAATCCGTCATACGCTTCGTCATTCCTCCTCTTTCGCAAAAAGGCACGCTCGGCTTGCCTGCTTACTTGCAAGCGCGCTCGCTGACGGCGCACCGTCGCTACCACCTTTTTGCGAGTATGCCTGCGGCGAATATCTCCATGTGGCAAGCACAAAGTGTTTGCCAATTTTTTACTGATTCCTTATTCCCTATTCCTTAAATCCGATTCTTTCCGTTAGGGGTTACATCTTTTGCATGGGCGATATCCATGCTCCAGGATGATATCCGGCGCATCGTGCAAGGATATTTTGTTTTCTTCGTTGATTTGTTCCACGGCCGGGCAGTCCGGTCTGTGGAATTTTTTTGTTCTTTGATTTCCGATATAGTAATGCGAGGTGTCCGAATCCATATTTTCCTTTTGTGTAGCGTTCGTATTTTGGGGAGAATCCGTTTCTTCCGGCGTTTCACTTTCCGTTGCTGGCGTTGACTCTTCCGCGGGTGCCCTCGACTCCGCCGGCGGTGGAACATTAGCAGTATTGATTGTAACAGGCGTTGTCTCGGTGCATCCGCAAAGAGTCATGGAGAAACAAATTGCCCATAATAAAAGTGTCATACGATATTTGGCTAACATAATAAAATTACCTCCAAAGCATAATGCTAGTTGATATATTGAAATAAATATCAAATATAAGAGTACAATAACATATAATATTGGATTAGTCAATATAAAAGACAAATATAAATAGAGTATAGGAAGTTCCGTTTCGTTTATAATGATGCGGGTGATGTTATATGGATGAAAAATTTGTTCGAGAGCGAATTACACAGCTGCGATTAAACAAGGGTGTGTCGGAGTATCAAATGAGTTATGATTTAGGGCATAGCAGAGGATATATCTATAACATATCCTCCGGGAAGTCCGTGCCGCCGCTTAAAGAACTCTTTGCAATCTGCGAATACTTTCATATTACGCCGAAAGAATTTTTTGATGAGGAAATCGAGAATCCGGTTTTAATCGAAAGATTAGTGGAGGAAGGCAAAAAGCTGGACGCAGATGCGCTGGAGAGTATCTTAGGTGTGATGAAGAATATGGAAAAATGATATACCGCAAAAATTATAGGATGTCGCTAGGAGTTGACAAGGAAAATGGATGAGCAGTATATAAAGCAGAGAATTGCAAAATTGCGTACCGATCATGATATTTCCGCGCGAGAGCTAAGTTTACAATTGGGGCAGTCAACCGGATATATCAATACCATTGAAAATGGAAAATCGCTGCCGTCCATGAAAATGTTTTTATACATCTGCGAATACTTTCATATTACACCGAAAGAGTTTTTCGATGAAGAAGTGGAATACCCTGTTTTGATCGAGAGAATGATTCAAGAGAGTAAAAAGCTGGACGCGGATGCGCTGGAAAGTATTTTAGGTGTGATGAAGAATATGGAAAAATAAGACGGCGTAGCGTTCTGTACTGTCTTTTATTATGCAAATACGACAAACAAACTGATCAATAATGCCAAAAGTTTGGTAAATGTTTTATCCGTGTTTTTTTGTGAAATGAGAAGAATGTATTGACAAATCGGTGTATTTGCGGTAAAATAATACGGTTCGCAGTGTAACGTGGAGGAGAATGCCAAGATGGAACGACTGAGAAATGTACCCAAGGTTGTGGGGTTAAAGCAGTCCCGCAAGGCGATACTTGGCGGCAGAGCGGCGCAGGCGTTTTATGCGCAGGATGCCGACGCCTATCTTTTGGATTCTTTTTTGGAGCTGTGCCGCGCGTACAATGTGCCGGCCGTGGCCGTGCCTGCGATGAAGGAGCTTGCCAAGGCGTGCCATGTGGAGGTTCCGACGGCGTTTGCCGTATTGCTGCGTGTGCAGCAGTGATTGTTTTGATAAAAGCGCACCATGCGTTTTTATAGATATTTTATAGGTATGGAGGTGAACATATTGCCAACATTTAATCAGTTAGTCAGAAAAGGTAGAGCAACTGTGGAAAAGAAGTCGACGGCACCTGCACTTTTAAAGGGTATGAATACCATTAAGAAGAAGCAGACCGATCAGGCGTCTCCGCAAAAGAGAGGCGTTTGCACTTCTGTAAGAACCATGACCCCGAAAAAGCCGAACTCTGCACTCCGTAAGGTTGCCAGAGTTAAGCTGACCAACGGGATCGAGGTTTCCGCTTATATTCCCGGTATCGGCCACAATCTGCAGGAGCATAGCGTTGTTATGATCCGCGGCGGCCGTATCAAGGACTTGCCTGGTGTTCGTTATCACATTATCCGTGGTACTCTGGATACTTCCGGCGTGGACAAGCGGCTGCAGAGCAGATCCAAGTACGGCGCAAAGCGTCCTAAATAAGGCGCAGCGCATCTGACAAGAAATGTCGTGCATATATGTTCAGTAAATAGATTGACCTTATATGCACAGCAGCGGGGGTCGCCCCGTTGAGTACCTTAATGGTGAATAAACCTAGAGAAGGAGGGGAAGAGAAGTGCCAAGAAGAGGTCATATTGCCCGTCGTGATGTTTTGCCGGATCCGATGTACAACAGCAAGACGGTTACCCGGTTGATTAACAACATCATGTTAGACGGTAAAAAGGGCGTTGCTCAGAGAATAGTTTATGATGCATTTGACATAATAAAGGAGAAAACCGGAAAGGATCCGGTAGAAGTCTTTGAGGACGCAATGAATCAGGTTATGCCTGTATTGGAGGTTAAGGCACGTCGTGTCGGCGGTGCCAACTATCAGGTCCCGATTGAGGTTAGAGCGGAACGCCGCGAGACCCTGGGTCTGAGATGGATTACGCTGTTTGCCAGAAAGCGTTCGGAGAGAACCATGGCAGAGAGACTGGCCAACGAGCTGATGGATGCAACCAACAGTACCGGCGGTGCTTTCAAAAAGAAGGAAGACACCCACAAGATGGCAGAAGCAAACAAGGCGTTTGCACACTATCGCTGGTAATTGCTTTGCCGGTTTTCAATCGGCAAGGGGCGATGCTGCCTAAAATACCAAAATACGGCGCAGCCGTAAATATGCAGCGCATACGTGCACTGCGAAAGGAGTTACTATGGGTAGAGCGTTTTCACTGGAGAAAACCAGAAATATAGGTATCATGGCGCACATTGATGCCGGTAAGACGACTACCACGGAGCGTATCTTGTTCTATACAGGCCGTATCCATAAGATCGGTGAGACCCACGAGGGCGCCGCGCAGATGGACTGGATGGAGCAGGAGCAGGAACGTGGTATTACGATTACCTCTGCCGCTACCACTGCACAGTGGAAGAACCACAGAATCAACATCATTGATACACCGGGACACGTTGACTTCACCGTAGAGGTTGAGCGTTCGCTGCGTGTACTCGACGGCAGTGTTACGGTTCTTTGTGCAAAGGGCGGTGTAGAGCCGCAGTCTGAGACCGTTTGGCGTCAGGCTGACAAGTATCATGTACCGAGAATGGTATATGTCAACAAGATGGACATTATGGGTGCGGACTTTTATAATGTTGTAGCCATGATGAAGGATCGTTTAAAGTGTAATGCTGTTCCGATTCAGCTGCCGATCGGCGCTGAGGATGAATTCAGAGGCCTGATTGACCTGATTCAAATGAAAGCATACGTTTATTACGATGAGCTGGGACAGGACGAGAGAATCGAAGATATCCCGGCCGATATGAAGGATAAGGCAGAAGAATACCGCCAGGCACTCTTAGAGCATGTGGCGGAAACGGATGAAGCTCTGATGGAGAAATTCTTTGAAGAGGGCGACCTCTCCGAAGAAGAAATCAAAAAGGCAATCCGTAAGTCCACCATTGCCAACGAGATGGTTCCGGTACTCTGCGGTTCTTCTTATAAGAATAAGGGCGTTCAGAACATGCTGGACGCAGTGATTGACTTTATGCCGTCGCCGCTCGACGTACCCCCGATCAAGGGTGTCGTTCCGAGAACGGAAGAGGAAGAGGTTCGTCATTCTTCCGATGATGAGCCGTTTGCTGCTCTGGCATTTAAGATCATGACTGACCCGTTTGTTGGTAAGCTGGCATTCTTCCGTGTATATTCCGGTACGTTAAACAGCGGTTCTCACGTTTACAATTCCGTAAAGGATAATAAAGAGAGAATCGGACGTATCCTGCAGATGCACGCAAACCACCGTGAAGATATCGACACGGTATATGCCGGTGATATTGCAGCCGCAGTCGGCTTAAAGAACACCACAACCGGTGATACTCTTTGTGACGAAAAGGCGCCGATCATTCTGGAATCGATGGAATTCCCGGAACCGGTTATCCGCGTCGCAATCGAGCCTAAGACCAAAGCCGGACAGGAGAAGATGGGCATTGCCCTTTCCAAGCTGGCAGAGGAAGACCCGACCTTCCGTACCTATACGGATGACGAGACCGGCCAGACCATTATTGCCGGTATGGGTGAGCTGCACCTTGAGATTATCGTTGACCGTCTGCTTCGTGAATTTAAGGTAGAGGCAAATGTCGGCAGTCCGCAGGTATCCTACCGCGAGACGATCCGCACCGCATCTCACATTAACCACAAGTACGCAAGACAGTCCGGCGGTAAAGGTCAGTACGGACACGTTGTACTGGATATTGAGCCGTTAGAGCCGGGTGCCGGCTACGTCTTTGAAAATAAGATTGTCGGCGGTGCGATCCCGAAGGAATATATCCCTGCCGTTGACGCAGGTATCCAGGGCGCAATGCAGGCCGGTGTACTGGCAGGCTATCCGGTTGTCGATGTAAAGTGTACCTTGGTGGATGGATCCTACCACGAGGTCGACTCTTCGGAAATGGCGTTTAAGATTGCCGGTTCTATGGCATTCAAAGAAGGCTGCAAGAAGGGTAATCCGGTTATCATGGAACCGATCATGAAGGTCGTTGTCAATGTTCCGGAGGATTATATGGGCGATGTTATCGGTGACTTAAACTCCCGCCGTGGTCAGATCCAGGGCATGGAAGCAAGAACCGGTGCGCAGGAGATTACGGCTATGGTTCCGCTGTCGGAGATGTTCGGTTATGCAACCGAGCTCCGTTCCAGAACACAGGGCCGCGGTCAGTACTCGATGGAGCCGAGCCACTTTGAAGAGCTGCCGAAGAGCCTGGCTGAAAAAATCATCAAAGAGAGAAGCAAAAACGAGGACTAATCCCCTCGCTTTGCGGCAAAACTGAAAAAATTTAAGGAAATTCCAAAAAGTTTACAAAAAAGTATTGAAATTATTCCAAAAGAATAGTAGAATAGACCTACATTGTTTTGTAAAATGATTAAGAATTTCTATATTCCATTAAGTAGGAGGAAAGTAAAATGGCAAAGGAAAAATTTGAAAGAAGCAAACCCCATGTTAACATTGGTACGATTGGCCACGTTGACCATGGTAAGACGACCTTGACCGCAGCAATCACCAAGGTGCTGGCTCTGGACGGTAAGGCACAGTACGAAGCATATGACATGATCGACAAGGCTCCGGAGGAGAGAGAAAGAGGTATTACGATTTCTACTGCTCACGTTGAGTACGAGACCGAGAAGCGTCACTATGCACACGTTGACTGCCCCGGACACGCCGACTACGTAAAGAACATGATCACCGGTGCTGCACAGATGGACGGTGCAATCCTGGTTGTATCGGCTGCTGATGGTCCTATGCCCCAGACTCGTGAGCACATTCTGCTCTCCCGTCAGGTTGGCGTACCTTACATCGTTGTATTCATGAACAAAGTAGACCAGGTAGACGATCCTGAGCTGCTTGAGCTGGTTGAGATGGAAATCAGAGACCTGCTGACCGAGTACGACTTCCCGGGCGACGATACCCCGATCATCAAGGGTTCCGGCTTACAGGTTCTGGAGTGCACCTCCACCGATCCGAACGCTCCGGAATACGCTTGCATCCACGAACTGATGGACGCTGTTGACAGCTACATCCCGACTCCTGAGAGAAAGAGCGACCTGCCCTTCTTGATGCCGATCGAGGATATCTTCTCTATCACCGGCCGTGGTACGGTTGCTACCGGTAGAGTTGAGAGAGGTCAGCTGAACATGTCTGACGAAGTTGAAATCGTTGGTCTGTCCGACGAAACCAGAAAAGTTGTTGTAACCGGTATCGAGATGTTCAGAAAGCTTCTGGACTATGCAGAAGCAGGCGATAACATCGGTGCTCTGCTCCGTGGTGTTGCTCGTGACGAGATCGAAAGAGGTCAGGTTCTGGCTAAGCCGGGTACGATTACCCCGCACACCCAGTTCAAGGGTGAGGTTTACGTTCTGACCAAGGAAGAGGGCGGCCGTCATACTCCGTTCTTTACCAATTACAGACCGCAGTTCTATTTCAGAACAACCGACGTTACCGGTGTTGTAAATCTTCCGGACGGCGTTGAGATGTGTATGCCCGGCGACAACGTAACCATGAGCGTTGAGCTGACTACCACCATCGCAATCGAGGAAGGTCTGCGTTTTGCTATCCGTGAGGGCGGCAGAACGGTAGGTTCCGGCGTTGTAACCGAAATCATTAAATAAGATCATCTTAAGAAAAAAGCCTCTTGCCAAGCAAGGGGCTTTTTGTTTGCCGAAAAACGGTACAAAAACGTCGTGTTGTCCGCGCGGCTTGGTCGGTGTTGCCGGCGGCTGCCCGTTATTGGCGGCGGTGAGCGCCGGATGGAGCAATGACCGGTCTAAGCCGATGGAATCCCCAATAAAATTTTTCGCAAAATAGGACTTTCTTTTTTTAAAAATTATGGTATACTGTTGATAGAAAAGAGAATAGCCGTAAGTGAGTGGTTCATGATGAAAGGACATTTGATATCCGGCATCAAAAAATTAGCGGTCATTCTGATCGCCAGCCTGATGATCCTAGGGCTTGTCCCTGTCGGGCTGATTGCCAAGCCGGACACCGTCCGCGCCGAAGGTGAGTTTCTGCGCCTCCTTCCGATTGCAGAAACCTCCGTCTCTCCGCAGTCGGATCAAAAAAAATTACAGGTTCCCCATGATACCGATGCAACGCAGCGCATCGGCGCCCTTCATCATGCCTATCTGCGCTTTCATACGGAGGCGCTGCTAAACGATGCCGCGCAGCTCCGCACGGTCAAGCTGCGCCTGACGCTTTTGAAAACGCCGTCGAATACGGCGGTGCCCATTCGCATCTTTTTGATGTCCGATAATAACTGGAATGCGAATATGACCTATGCCGGCCGTCCCTCACAGATGGGCGAGACCTTGCTGACCCGGATGGCGGTCACCCCGGCGGAGAACCCGTCCGTGCTGGAGATTGACCTGACGGATTATGCCCGCCGCTGGCAGGAGGAGGGGCGTGACAGGATTTCGCTGCATCTGGATGCGCCCGGCAATGTTTTGGCGGCAGCGTTTGCAGACCGTGACTATCCCGATCCGGCGTTTCGGCCGTGCTTAAAAATCGTCACCGGCGACGCACAGGATACCGATACGCCGGATCTGACAAAGGCGTGGCTGAGCGCTGGCGGAAGCAGTGCAGGAAACGGCGGTGCGAAAAATAACGCCGTACAGGGTGAGGCCTACACGGCCGGTGAAGAGCACAGCACATATTTAAAGTTTACCTTAAACCGCGCGAATATCCGGGGCGCCATGTACCGCATTTACTTGCAGCTTACCGCATTGCAGGCGGATCCGGAGGCGCAGCTGACCGTTTATCAGCTGCAAAACAGGGACTGGAACGGAGAAGAAATCGAACAGGGCATTCTTCCGCAGGGCGAAGAACGCCTGGTCTGCCGCATCCCTGCCACGGCAGAGAATTTGCGGCGCATTGATCTGACGGACGTGATGAATGATTCTTACGCGAAAGGCGAGACGAAAATGGCGTTTCGTGTGAGCGCGGAGAACGGAACGGTCTCCTTTGTGAAAACGGGTGCAGCGGCACCCGGTCTTGCCATTCGCGTTTCGGATTATGCCGATGTCGTGGCGGCAGAGGAGGCGGCAGTCCATGCGCTGGCAGAGAATGCGGATCTGGATCATATTACAGAAAATCTGCTGCGGGAATATGTTGCCGAAAACGGCGAACGCGTGTCGCTGAGCTGGAAGGCGGTAGAGTCCGCAACCGGGCTGCCGGTGCAAAACGGGCTGCGCAGCGACGGCACGGTGACCCGTCCGCGCTGGTTTGAAGAAAGCCATAAGATTTTAGCAACCGTAAAAATTACCGCCGGCAATTACACGCGCCAGCGCAGCTATTACCTGACAATTCTGCCGGAGGACGCGCCGGACGATTCGGATGCAAAATACGGCAGCATGGTGGATATCGGAACCGCACAGTCCGAGGAGAAACAGCGGCTTGAGAGCGTTGCGACATCTTCGCACAGCCGCTGGATGGGCGCGCAGAACATGACCTACCGTACCCTGCGTGAAAACAGTGTGATGGTATTGCATTTTGCGGCAGATCCGACCGTGCAGAACTATATAACATTCAAGCTATGGGCAGCCGATGCGTTTTATGGGCTTCAGCTGCACAGTCTGCAAAACACCGAGGCAGAGCCGGTCACGTTGACCCAGCCGGAAATGGTGGCAGGCGAGGACGGATTTTTGTATCTGACCTGTGCGCTGCCGATGTCCTTTACCGAGGGACTGGATCGGATTCATCTGCGGCTGACGCCGCTTGAGCAGGAGGGGACAGAGGGCGAATTGTGCAACCTCTACGGCGCCTATGTCACGCAGTCGCCCTATTTTGATCCGGCACTGTTTACCGAGCAGGGCGAGGTTCTGGTGCGGAAGGATCCGGCGGAGAACTCGGCGTTTTATCGGTTCCTAAAGCAGCTTTATGCGGCGGCATCACTCCCGTTCCAGGGGACGGGCGGCGATACCGAGGACGCGGCCTTTGTCCCGAATCAGACAGGCACAAGGCCGCAGCAGGCGCTGCTGGTTCAAAACGGTGAGGAAAAAATTGCGGTCTCCATCGGCGCGGTCGGCGAAACAGTGCAGATTCACCGTGAGACGCCGTATTACCACGCCTATACCGAGACGGTGCAGAAGAGCTATTACGATGGCGCCATGACGGCGGTGGATTACGGGGTCTACCGCGTATTCCAAAATCACGGAGATACGCCGTATCCGCTGCCATGGAAGGCAGAGGGACTTTCCGGACTGTATGAGGATTTGGTACAGGGAGGGTATGTTTCCTTCTTAAAAGAGAACGAATTGCTGGACGACAGTGTGCTCCCGGCCGGAACCGCCGTGGAGGACGGCGGAAACAGGATATTAAACCCCGGCGAAAACACCGTATTTCTGGCGGTGGCAAAGCCGCTGTTTCTTGCCGACTGGAGGGTCAGCAGCCTGGGCAGACAGCCGATTTCGGCGATTAAAACCGGCCGCACACTGACGATTGATACGGTGGGAATCCGTAACCTGGGCGCCGCGCATGATACGGCGCAGCCGCTTGTGATATTGTGCGAGACGTTTGCACAGGGAAAACTGACAGATGCCGCATCGGCTGCGGTACAGATTGCGCCCGGAGAGACCGAATGCCGCGTTTCGCTGCCGCATACCGTGACCGTGCAGCCGGGTCAGACCGTGAGGGTTTATATCGAATCCGACCCCATGCCGCTCAGCAAAATGGAACCCAAGCTTACGCTGCCCTAGGCACAGCAATGTGACACAAGGAGTTATTTGCACACTTTGAGCTGCCTATCGGGCAGCTCATTTTGGTTGATAATCGAAAATTTTGTGTACTTGTACAAAATTCCTATCGCAGACGGTAAATAAAATGTAAAACTGGCCAAATGTTACAAAAGTGCGCAAAAATGCGCAAAATCGCGGAAAATAAGCAAAAAAAACTTGACACTGCCCTTTAACCGTAGTATAATGGTTAGGCGTGACAAAGACATACGATGATTCCGGAGGTGGCAAAAGGCCGTATTTACGGCACTTTTGGAAATTTCGGAGGAGATTGTCCGGTTCAAGAAAACGGGCGGAAAGGTCACACTTTCTATTACGAATACAGAGAAATCATACCCCTGCGGCAGTATGCTGATGCCGTAGCGGATTGTTTTGTGTCTGTACGCCCCGAAACCGTTGTCCGTACGTGGACGAGAGGGTTCGGGTTTCATTTTAAGCTCGTGCGAAACGCCCGGCACGGTGTAAACTTATTTATTTTAAGGAGGGTATAGCATGGCAGCAGAAAAAATCAGAATCAGACTGAAGGCTTATGATCACAATCTTATCGACCAGAGCGCCGCAAAGATTGTTGAGACCGCAAAGAGAACGGGATCCAAGGTTTCCGGACCGATTCCGCTTCCGACCAGAAAAGAAGTGGTTACCATTTTAAGAGCGGTTCATAAGTACAAGGACAGCCGTGAGCAGTTTGAGATGAGAACGCACAAGAGACTGATCGATGTATTGGCACCGACCAATAAGACGATCGAGGCGTTAAAGCATCTGGATTTGCCCGCAGGTGTTGACATTGAATTGAAAATCTAGTCCGTTCGCTTTGCGGATGTACGGATTTTTAATGGCAGAGAACCCAATGCTCTGCCCGATGCCGGTTACGGCAAAATAAAATTTAGGTCATGTTGCGGCGGAGAACCGGAAGTGACGGGAAATCGGCGCAACCAATAACCCGTAGGTACGTTTTGCAAAAAACCAATGCCTATGTCAAACAGGAGGAAAGAAAAATGAAAAAGGCAATCTTGGGTAAAAAGCTCGGTATGACCCAGATCTTCACAGAGGACGGCAATTTGGTTCCCGTTACGGTAATCGCTGCTGGTCCTTGTCCTGTTGTCCAGAAAAAAACCGTAGAAGTGGACGGATACAGTGCCGTTCAGGTCGGTTTTGAGGACAAGAAGGAAAGTCGTTCCAACAAGCCGGAAAAGGGTCATTTTGCAAAAGCAAATGTTCCGGTGAAAAAGTATTTGAAGGAATTCAAGCTGGAACAGGCCGCTGAGATGAATGTCGGCGATGTACTGGATGTGAATCAGTTTGAAGACGGCGAGGTGCTCGACGTTACCGGTACCAGCAAGGGTCACGGTTACGCAGGCACGATCAAGAGATGGGGAACACACCGCGGTCCTATGACCCACGGTTCTCACTATCACAGAGGCCCCGGTTCCCTGGGCGCTTGCTCGGATCCGTCTCGTGTATTTAAAGGTAAGAAGATGCCGGGTCACTACGGTGTAGACACTGTAACGATCCAGAATCTTGACCTGGTAAAGGTAGATAAAGAACGCAATCTTCTGTTGGTAAAAGGTTCGGTTCCCGGACCGAAGGGCGGATTGCTTGTTGTAAAAAATGCAGTCAAGGCAGAAGCCTAGGACCACAGAGAGAGGAGGAAATAGAGAATGCCTACAGTAGATGTTTATAATGCTGACGGTAAGGTAGTCGGCAATATGGATTTAAATGAAAACGTGTTCGGTGTTACGGTTCGCAGCGATGTGATGCATGAAGTTGTTGTGAACTACCTGGCAAACCAGAGACAGGGCACCCAGAGCACAAGAACCAGAACGGAAGTACGCGGCGGCGGCGCTAAGCCCTGGAGACAAAAGGGGACCGGCCGTGCCCGTCAAGGCAGTATCCGCGCTCCGCAGTGGGTTGGCGGCGGTGTTGCACTCGGCCCCAAGCCCAGAGATTACAGATACACTGTAAACAAGAAGGTAAGACGTATGGCCTTAAAGTCCGCGCTGTCTTCTAAGGTAGAAGAGAACGAGATCATCGTTTTGGACGCTTTTTCCTGCGATGAGATCAAGACCAAGCAGGTGACCACCCTTTTAAAGAACCTGAATGTCAATGAAAAGGCGCTGATTGTTCTTCCGGAGAACGATAAAAACGTTGTACTTTCTGCAAGAAATATCAAGGGCGTTGACACCACCTATGTGGGTGCAATCAATACCTACGAGGTTTTGAATCATACCAAGTGCATCATCTTAAAGGATGCGGTAACCAAGCTTGAGGAGGTGTACGCATAATGTTGGCACACGATATTATCAGAAGACCGATTGTTACAGAACGGAGTATGGATCAGGTTGCAGACCGCAAGTACACCTTTGAGGTTGCAAGAGGCGCAAACAAGATTCAGATCAAAAAAGCAGTGGAAGAGATCTTCAAGGTAGAGGTCGAGAAAGTGACTACCATGAACTATATCGGGAAACCGAAAAGACAAGGCGTATT
>URTH01000022.1 GCA_900550775.1 uncultured Eubacteriales bacterium
GGAGTTATCGCCGGCGGTCCTGCCCGTGCGGTATTGGAGCTGGCTGGTATCAGAGATATTCGTACCAAATGTTTGCGCAGCAACAACCCGAAGAACGTTGTTGCAGCAACCATCGAGGGTCTGGCATCCCTCAAGAGTGTGGAAGAGGTTGCTCAGCTCAGAGGGAAAAAGCCGGAAGAGATCCTCGGTTAGAGAAATTAGTTAAAGACAGGAGGGTTACCCTTGGCGAATACAATTAAGGTTACATTGAAAAAGAGTACCATCGGATGCAAAAAGGATCAGATCGCAACCGTACAGGCGCTGGGCTTAAAAAAGATCGGCCAGACTGTTGAAAAGACCGATACGCCCCAGATCCGCGGCATGATCTTCAAGGTAAAACACCTGGTAGCAGTGTCCGAGTAAAAGCGAACACGCCGGAATCACTTCCGGCAAGGGCCGCATTGGCGGCGTCATCATTTTGAATAAAAAGGAGGAGGTGGACACAATGAAACTCCATGAATTATCTCCGAGCGAAGGCTCTAAGAAGAAGGCATACAGAGTAGGCCGCGGCCATGCAAGCGGTAACGGAAAAACCAGCGGTAAGGGTCACAAGGGTCAAAATGCCCGCAGCGGCGGCGGTGTTCGGCCGGGCTTTGAAGGTGGCCAGATGCCGATTTACAGAAGATTGCCGAAGCGTGGTTTTAATAACATCTTTGCAAAGAAATATGTTTCCGTAAATGTAGAGGCACTCAACAAGCTGGAAGCCGGCACTGAGGTTACAGCCCAGGTGCTGAAAGAGGCCGGTATTATTTCCAAGATTTGTGACGGCGTAGTGATTTTGGGCCGTGGCGAACTGGATAAAAAGCTGACCGTAAAAGCAAAGCGGTTCAGTGAAAGCGCAGCAAAGAAGATTGAGGCTGCCGGCGGAAAGGCTGAGGTGGTATAACAATGATCGATACAATCAAAAACGCATGGAAGATTGTCGACCTGAGAAAAAAGCTGATTTACACCTTTGTGATGTTGGTAATTTTCCGTTTGGGTTCTTGTATTCCGGTTCCGCTGCTGGATCCGGCACAGATGCAGTCGCTCTTCAGCGCTGAAAATTCCATGTTTGGTTTTATTGATATGGTGTCCGGCGGTGCGTTCCAGAATGCAACCATTTTCGCAATGAGCATTACGCCGTACATCAACTCGTCCATTATTATGCAGCTTTTGTGCGTTGCAATCCCTGCTTTAGAGCGTATGCAGAAAGAGGGAGAGGACGGCAGAAAAAAGATCGGTCAGATGATGCGTTACGGAACGGTTGTTCTGGCGCTGGTTCAGGCCATCGGTCTTTACTTCCTGTTAAAATCCTACGGGGCAGTTACCAACCCCGGTTTTACTTCTGCGGTGGTTGTTATCACCACCTTTACGGCAGGTACTGCATTTTTAATGTGGTTGGGTGAGCAGATTACGGAAAAAGGCGTAGGTAACGGTATTTCTCTGATTATCTTTGCCGGTATCGTATCCAGAATCCCCGGTATGTTTGTATCCCTCTGGGCTTACCTCCAGAGCGGTAACCTGAACTGGATCGGCGCACTTGCGCTGATCGTACTCGCACTTGTTGTTATCGGCGTGGTTGTTGCCATGAACGAAGCAGAGCGCAGAATTCCGGTTCAGTACGCAAAACGTGTTGTCGGCAGAAAGATGTACGGCGGCCAGAGTACCCATATTCCGATCAAGGTTGCAGCTGCCGGCGTAATCCCGATCATTTTTGCAATGTCCATTATGGCATTCCCCGGCACGATTGCAAGCTTCTTTGGCGTGCAGGCCGGTGACAAGGGCTTCTGGGGCGGTTTCCTCTGGGTATTCTCCAGCTCCTCTTGGATTTATGCTGTATTGTACTTCCTGCTGATTATCTTCTTCACCTATTTCTATACGGCAATTCAGTTCAATCCGATTGAAATGTCGAATAACATGAAGAAGAACGGCGGATTTATCCCCGGTATTCGTCCGGGACGTCCTACCTCGGATTATATCTCCAAGGTATTGTCCAGAATCACTTTGGCCGGTGCAATTTTCCTCGGTCTGATTGCAGTGCTTCCGATCTTTATGAACTTGGGACTTCATATTTCCAACTTCGCAATCGGCGGTACGTCGCTCCTGATCGTTGTGGGTGTTGCTCTGGAGACTGTAAAGGATCTGGAATCCCAGATGCTCATGAGACACTATAAGGGCTTCTTGGAATAAAATGAATACGCTGCACAGCTTTGTGCAAACGAAGGAAGAGTAGGGAGCGTGGATGCAAAAGCATAACCGGTTCCTGCTCTATCCGTTTTTAGGAATCAAATTCAAAAACACCGCTTTTTTGGTCCAAAAACAAAAAATACGGACGGCTTGATTCCAAAAAATGACATAATCTGGAAACAGAAAGGATATGGGAATTATGAGACTCATTTTATTGGCAGCTCCCGGAGCTGGAAAGGGTACACAGGCAGAGAAACTCAGTGCGCATTTTGGGATTCCGACGATTTCAACCGGTGCGATCCTCCGTCATAATATCCAACAGGAGACGGAACTCGGCAAATTGGCAAAGCAGTATATTGACGGCGGAAATCTGATTCCCGACGATGTCATGATCGAGGTAATGCGCAGCCGCCTTGCGGAGGATGACTGTAAAGCCGGTTTCATTCTGGACGGTTTTCCCAGAACCTTGACACAGGCTGAGGCGCTGGACGCTTCGGATATTACCATCGACGCCGTCTTGAATCTGGTAGTACCGGACGAGACGATCATCAGCCGCCTTTCCGGCAGATTAGAGTGCAAAAATTGTGCAGCAACCTTCCACACGGAGTTCCGCAAGCCCAAGGTAGAGGGCATTTGCGACAACTGCGGCGGCGAATTGGTTGTCCGTGCGGATGATAAGCCGGAAACGGTAAAGAGCCGGCTTCAGGTATACCATACCCAGACGGAACCGCTTTTGCGCTATTATACGCAAAAGGGAATTTTAAAGACGGCCATGGGACACGGCGACATTGATGAAACCACGGCAGAAGTGCTCAAAGCGCTGGAGGGCTGATATGGTTACCATTAAGTCGAAGTCCGAGATTGAAAAAATGAAGGTGGCCGGCAAGGTGACCTACGGTGCGCTGAAAGCCGTGCACGATGCGATTCATCCCGGCGTTTCCACATTGGAGCTGGATCGTGTGGCAGAACGTTATATCAAATCCCAGGGCTGTACCTGCTCGTTTAAGGGCTACGCCGGTTTTCCGGGCAGCATCTGCGCCAGCGTGAACGATGAGATTATCCACGGCATCCCGGATCACCGGATTTTGCATGAGGGCGATATCATCAGCATCGATGTCGGCGCATGCTACCACGGTTATAACGGCGACGCCTGCCGGACGTTCGGCGTCGGCAAAATCTCCGAGGAGGCCGAGCGGCTGATCCGTGTGACAAGACAAAGCTTTTTTGAGGCGCTCTCCTATGCGAAGGAGGGGTACCGGATTTCCGATCTCTCCCGCGCGGTGCAGGAATACGTTGAGGCAAACGGGTTTTCGGTTCTGCGCGACTATTGCGGTCATGGGGTCGGCGCCGACATGCATGAGGATCCGGAGATTCCCAACTACGTCAGCCACAGCCGCGGCATTCGTATGCGCGCCGGCATGTGCCTTGCCATCGAGCCGATGGTTTTAGAGGGTGCAAAGGAATATTATGTGGCGGATAACGAGTGGACGGTGCATACCAAGGACGGCAAGCTTTCGGCTCATTATGAAAACAGCGTTTTAATCACCGGCGGAGAGCCGTTTTTGCTCACCCTGCCCGATGGCGTTGAGGTAGGAATACGATGAAGAAAAAAGACGGCATTCAAATCGGCGAACTGGTGCAGTCGCTCTCCGGCCATGACGCCGGCGGATATTTTCTGGTGACCGGCAGAGAGGGCGGCATGCTTTGCCTTTGTGACGGCAAACGGCGTAAGGCCGCTGGTCAAAAGCGTAAAAATCCGAAGCATGTTGCCGCAAGCGGCATGGTCTGCGACTGGGTTCGGCAGCATCCGGAATGCGTCAATAACACCTCGGTTCGCAAGGCAATACGTAATATTTTAAATCAGACGGGAGGTGAAAATCCATGTCAAAGGAAGACGTTTTAGAAGTAGAAGGTACCGTATTGGAGGCATTGCCGAACGCAATGTTTAAGGTAGAGCTGGAAAACGGACATCAGATCCTGGCGCACATATCGGGAAAGCTGCGTATGCACTTTATCCGTATTCTGCCGGGCGACAAGGTTACTGTCGAGATTTCTCCCTATGACTTGACCAAGGGAAGAATCACATGGAGAGCCAAGTAACAAGCCTTGGCAAACGGAAGAAAACGCGCCGGGTTTTCCGTTTAGATACACGGAAAAACGGTAAAACCCGGATCGCAAACGGCGTATCTTAGCAATTTGAACGGGAAACGCCGAAAAACAGGCTGCTTTTTCGGTGATGTGACCGAGAAATTAACTTGACAGGCAGTCAGTTTCATGATATAATAAACAGGTTCGCTTTATAGGTGATAGTGTCGCCGTGCGGACGATTACAAACTTAGGAGGTGAAGGCAATGAAAGTACAACCTTCCGTAAAACCTATTTGTGAAAAATGTAAAATTATTAAAAGAAAAGGCAGAGTCATGGTCATCTGTGAAAATCCCCGGCATAAGCAAAAGCAGGGCTAATTCATGGTGACGGAGCAGGGTCAGGCTTATAACCCACAAAACGGATAAGCTGACGCCGCAAAGCGCGGGTGAAATTCTGCTCCACTGTTTTTTCGCAAAAAATCAATGGAGGTGAAAACTTTATGGCACGTATTGCAGGCGTAGATTTGCCCAACGATAAGAGAGTTGAGATTGGTCTCACTTACATCTTTGGTATTGGTCTTTCTACTTCCAAGAAAATCCTGGCAGCAACCGGTATCAACCCGGACACCAGAGTTCGTGACTTGACAGAGGATGAGGTTTCTAAGCTGAGAGCCGAGATCGACAATTATAATGTTGAAGGTGATCTGCGCAGAGACATCGCACTGGACATCAAGCGTCTGATGGAGATTAACTGTTACAGAGGTCTCCGCCACAGAAAGGGTCTCCCTGTTCGCGGTCAGCGTTCTAAGACCAACGCAAGAACCAGAAAGGGCCCGAAAAAGACGATCGCTAACAAGAAGAAATAAGCCTTGTTAAGATTGTGCGCAGGATAATATCCTGCAAATGGAACTTTGATTTTTCTGCACGGCAAACCGCCGTGATGGATATTCGTATTTTCAGGAGGTGAAAGATACAATGGCAAAGGCAGTAAAGAGAACACGCCGCCGCAGAGAGAGAAAGAACATCGAACGCGGTGCAGCACATATTAAATCTACATTTAATAACACCATTGTTACGATTACAGACGTAGCCGGAAATGCAATTTCTTGGGCATCCGCCGGCGGCCTCGGTTTCCGGGGTTCTAAAAAGAGCACTCCTTTTGCAGCGCAGATGGCTGCAGAAACTGCTGCAAAGGCAGCAATGGAGCATGGTCTTAAATATGTTGAGGTTTATGTGAAAGGACCGGGTTCCGGTCGTGAAGCAGCAATCCGTGCATTGCAGGTTGCAGGCCTCGAAGTAAATATGATTAAAGATGTTACGCCGATTCCTCATAACGGATGCAGACCGCCGAAGAGAAGACGCGTGTAATGACGGAGGTGAAATAAGAAATGGCAAGATATACAGAATCTGTTTGCAGAATCTGCAGACGGGAAGGTCAGAAGTTATTCTTAAAGGGTGACAGATGTTACACAGATAAGTGTGCAGTGACCAGACGTGCCTATGCCCCCGGTCAGCACGGTCAGGGCAGACGGAAGCTTTCCGAGTATGGCACACAGCTTCGCGAGAAGCAGAAGGTAAGACGGGCTTACGGTATCTTGGAGGGTCAGTTTGAGCATTACTTTGAAATGGCCAACAAGAAAGAGGGCGTAACCGGTGAAAACCTGCTTTCGATCTTAGAGAGCCGTCTTGACAATGTAGTATATAAGATGGGTCTGGCAGTATCCAGACCGGAAGCCAGACAGCTGGTGTCTCACGCACACTTTACCGTTAACGGTAAAAAGGTGAACATTCCTTCTTATCTGGTAAAACCCGGTGATGTGGTTGCGCTCCGCGAAAAGAGCAGATCCAGCGCCAAGTTTGAAGCTATCCTGGGCTCCACCGAGGGCAGAGTGGTTCCGAAGTGGATTGATATGAATCGCGACACCTTAGAGGGTCGTATCGTCGCTCTGGCTGATCGTGAAGATATCGATCTGCCGATCGAAGAGCATTTGATCGTTGAGTATTACAGCAAATAATCCTTTGCGGTAAGCAAGCGATTCAATGGATTCGTTGAAATTGTTTAGGAGGGCTGACAATGATTGAAATAGAAAAGCCAAGAATTGAATGCACAGAAGCATCCGAAGATAATAAATATGGCAAATTTGTTGTCGAGCCTCTGGAGAGGGGCTACGGAACAACGTTTGGTAACGCTCTCAGAAGAATGTTGCTGTCCTCCCTGCCGGGAGTGGCTGCAACCTCGGTTAAAATTGACGGTATTCTTCATGAATTTTCTGCAATTCCCGGTGTTAAAGAGGATGTGACAGAGATTATCCTCAACATCAAGAATCTGGCGATTAAGCTGTATTCCGATGCACCCAAGACGGTATATATCAACCAGGAGGGCGCCGGTGAAATTTGTGCCGGAGATATCAAGCACGATTCTGACGTAGAGATTATCAATGAGGATTTGCATATCGCGACACTGAGCGAGGATGCAAGACTGTTTATGGAGATTACGCTGGATAAGGGTCGCGGTTACGTTTCCGCAGACCGCAACAAGCAGCTGCTCCAGCCGGCAATCGGTGTGATCGCGACCGACTCGATCTACACACCGGTACACAAGGTGAATTACACTGTTGACAATACCCGTGTGGGCAACGTGACCGACTATGACAAACTGACCTTAGAGGTTTGGACGAACGGCACGATTACCCCGGCCGAGGCGGTCAGCCTGGCTGCAAAAATTGTCAGCGAACACATGAGCTTGTTTGTCGATCTGTCCGATGATGCAAAGAATACGGAAATCATGATTGAGAAGGAAGAAAGCAAGAAAGAAAAGGTTTTGGAGACCACCATCGAAGAGCTTGATCTTTCGGTTCGTTCCTATAACTGTCTCAAGCGTGCCGGCATCAACACGGTACAGGATCTGACAACCCGTTCCGAGAACGACATGATGAAGGTGAGAAACCTGGGTCGTAAGTCCTTGGAGGAAGTCATTGCAAAGCTGGATGCAATGGGGTTGTCCTTGGCAAACGATGACTAAATCTAAGAAATAAGAAAATGAGGTGATAAAATGGCACACCAGAGAAAACTTGGCAGACCGACCGACCAGAGACGTGCAATGCTTCGTTCCATGACGACTTCCTTCCTGGAAAACGGCAGAATTGAAACGACCGTAACCCGTGCAAAGGAAGTACGCAGATTGGCGGAGAAGATGGTTACCCTCGGCAAAGCCAATACTCTTCACACAAAAAGACAGGCGCTTTCCTACCTGACAAAGCGTGATGTTGTGGTAAAGCTATTTGATGAAATCGCTCCGAAGTATGCAGAAAGAAACGGCGGTTACACCCGTATCATTAAGATCGGACCTCGCCGCGGCGATGCAGCCGAAATGGCAGTTCTGGAGTTTGTAGACTAATCGTCAAAATAAGCCGGCAGCAAAATGCTGCCGGTTTTTTTGTGCCCAAATGCTTTGCGCGGTTTTTATGAGAGCTAAAATTGAAATTAAGAAAGCCAAAATTAAAACATCAAAGCGGATTTTGTTATTTTGGTTGCCAATTCTTGACTTTTACGGCATCCTATGCTATACTGAGCTACGATACAATTGAATATTCGCACAAAGTGTCCGCTATGCCCGATGGGGTATGGCGGGTGAAAAGGGAATCGGGTGGGAATCCCGGACGATACCAGTCGCTGTATGGATGCGAATGCTTTTTGCCTCGTTGACGAAAGTCAGTCATTGGGAAACTGAGAAGGCAGATGCAGGGAGCGAAAGTAGCAACCAAGTCAGAAGACCTGCTTTGATGTCGTTTTGTAACGTATGCCATGTGTTTGTGGTGTACAGGGACGACAGTTTTGACGTATTGTTTGATGCGCCGATTTGTGAAGGACACAGAAAAGTCTGCTGTGGCAATTCTCCTGCGGGGAGGGCTGCCGCTTTTTTTGTGTTACATGTCCGGCTGAAAATGCTGGGACAACTTTGCAAAACGGGGCTTCCCTTGCATGGCGGAAAGACGATTCCTTCTTTCAAAATCGGAGTTTGGATTACGCTCTTTCGGCAAACCTTGTGCGAATGGTTAGGAAAGGAAGTCAAATCTATGCGTAATCAAACGTCAGTGTCAAAAATCGGTCGTATCCTGTGCCTTGCAGCGTTGCTGCTTGGCAGTCTGCTTTCGTTTTCTGCATTTGCGGAGGGCGAAATGACAGGCGACGGTACCGAACAGAACCCCTATGTCATCATGAATGAGGAACAATTGGTCAGTCTTGCAAACATGGCACAGCCGATCGGCTGCGTCCGTCTTGGCAGCGATCTGGATATGAGCAAGCTGGATCCGGAACAGTTCCCGACCGCAACCGTGGTGATACCTCAGCTGAAGGGCGTGTTCTATGGGGACGGCCATACCATTAAAAACCTAACGCTGAAAGGCGGCAGCGGCAGTTATAACTGGAGTACGGGAACGACCTATGTTAATACCGGCCTGATCGGTGAGCTTTCCGGCACGGTGCGTGACCTCAAATTAACCGGGGTTACCATCAGCGATGCAATCGGCGCTTACAATAATGTAGGGGCTATCGCCGGCAGGGTTGCAGAGGGCGCGTCCGCCGCGGTGGAAAATTGCATTGTGACGGGCAGCATTACCTATTCGGATACGAAGAGCAATGTCTGCATCGGTGCTCTGGTCGGTGCGCTGATCGGTAAGACGGATGCGCCGGGCGGGCTTACCGCGACAGGTTGTGTCAGTGATGTGTCGATCACCGGCAAAGGCAGCGGATCGTACTATGGCGGCGGCATTCTGGGTTCTGCGCAGTACTATGGCGATGTTACAGTCCAGAAGTGCGCGATTTTGAGTAATATAACCAAAATGGGTTATGGCAGCGGCGTTGTGGGATATATCAGCGGTATGGATGTCACCTTGACGCTGACAGACAGCTATTTGGGCGGTAAGGTCAGCGGCGGCTCAAAGAACTATGGGATTGCTTACGTTGTCAGCAAGCTTGCCGCAACAACGGTGACGAACTTCCACTATGACAGTACGGTTAACCCAAGTCCCAGCGCGTATAGCAGTTTTGACATGCTGAACAAAGGCACTGTCACGGTCACCGCCAACACGACAGAAGAGATCCAGGCGCTCTCCATGGACGGTTTTGAGGTCAGGGAGGATGAATTTGGAAAATATCCCGTTCCGGTATGGTCGCCGCTGCAGCCGCCGGCACCGCAGTACGAAAACGGGATTCGCTTTGAGGGCGACGCCGCCTACGTGTCCGCTAAGGAGGCAGGCACCTACACCGTGGTATTTGCGGCACATCAGGGCGAGCAATTGATCAGTTTTTCTGTCGTAACGAAGGCATTTGCGGCCGGCGAGAATCAAGCCGTTGCTGTGCCGGCTGGTTTTCGGCCGGAGGGTGCCGATACGGTTTGTGCAATGCTTTTCCGCTCTTTGGCAGATTTGTATCCCATGGCGGATGCTGCACCGTACTTAGCCGAAAGAGAGTAATCCGAACCCGCCTGAAAAGGCAAAATTTTGGCATCTTTTGGCTTGTCATCTTTGCAAGGCGCCGAGCCTTGCTGCATCTTCCACACCAAAATCTGCTCAAAATTGAATCCTTTTCAGGTCGTAGAATTTTGAGAGAGCGGATTTTTGGTTGCTGCATAAGCAAAAACGCAGGTAATCCTAACGGATTGCCGAGTATTGGGCGCAGCGAAAGCGGAAATCCGCCTCCCAAAATCGGAGTTCGGATTACTCTCTTTCGGCTAGGCGCACGGGGGTCGAACCCGATATGCCCTGTGATTGAAAAATCACAATCTTTTTGCATCGTTGTCCTCGCAAGGCGGCTAAGGATCATCGGATCCCTAAAATTTCATACCAGCCTGCGGTGTAAAAGTCGTAAAGCGCGTTGATATGTTTTTCTGCGTCATTGGCATTGTCATCGTGCGCGATAATCTCAAAAATCCCGGTAAAAATGGTGTTTGAGATAATATGGATCAGGGTGTCGTCCATATCGGCGGTCATTCGGTTTTCCTTTTTCAGCAGATGAACCAGCACCGTGCCGGATTTGGTCTCAATCTCGGTCAGCCGCTCGGCGTAATCCTCGTATTCCGTGCCGCCGGCGCAGCAGGCAATCAGCTTAAACGCGTCATAATGCTGATAAATATACTGCATCAGCTGCTCAATCGCGCCGTTTGGCCGCGCGGAAACCTCCGGCAGCGTGGCCAGCTGCAAGTCCAGCCCCTGCCTGGAAAAGTTGTCGCTGTATGCCTGATACCGCTTTAAAAACGTCTCTGCCGGTTCTGCCGTCAGAGCATGAAAGAGCGCCTCTTTATTTGCAAAATAGCGGTAAATCGCGCCCGTGGTAACGCCGACAGACGCGGCGATGCTCCGCAGCGAGGCGCCGCGAAAGCCTTTTTCCAAAAATTCGCCCTTGGCGGCGTGCAAAATCTTTTCTGCCAGTGCATCGTTTGTCGGTCTCATGATACTCTCCTTTTGATAACATCGTTATCCGATAACGGTGTTATTTTATCACGGCCGTCAATTTCTGTCAACCCCTTTTTGCTAAAATCTTTTCATGGGAAAGAGCGTGTATCATCCGGCAATCGTGGTAAAATATAAGGGTATCACACAAAAAGGAGTTGTTAAACGAATGCAAAGAATTACGGACAAGGCCATCGCGGATTTTAAAGCGCATCTTATCAATGAAGAAAAGAGCAAAGCAACACAGGAAAAGTACGTCCATGACGTCACGGCGTTCCGCGACTGGCTGGGCGGCGCCACGCTCACCAAGACCAGGGTTTTGGAGTATAAAGAGCAGATCATACAAAAGTACGCCCCGGCAAGCGTCAACGCGATCTTGTCATCGCTCAACCGCTTTTTTACGTACGCCGGAGAATTTGCGCTTAAGGTGAAAAATCTGAAGATTCAGAAACAGATTTTCGCGCGGGACGAAAAGGAGCTTTCCAAGGCGGAATATCACAGGCTGCTTGCGGCGGCAAACGCAAAAGGCAACCGAAAGCTGTATCTTCTGATGCAGACCATCTGCGCGACCGGAATCCGCGTCAGCGAATTAAAGTATATCGGGGTCGAGGCACTCCGGGACGGCCGCGCGGAGGTTCGTATGAAGGGCAAGCTGCGGATGATTATTATACCGAGGGAGCTTTGCAAAATGCTGAAACGCTACGCCGCGGCGCAAAAAATAACAAACGGCAGCGTCTTTATCACCAAAACCGGCAGACCGCTTGAAAGAACCAATATCTGGAAAATGATGAAGGCGCTGTGCGAGAGCGCCGGCGTCAGAAAGGAAAAGGTGTTTCCGCATAATCTCAGGCACCTTTTTGCGCGCACCTTTTATTCGGTAGAAAAGGATATCGTGCGGCTTGCCGATATTTTGGGACATTCCTCGGTGGATACCACCCGGATTTATACCATGGAAACCTGGGAAATCTGCCGCAGACAGGTGCAAAAACTGGGACTTTTGCGCTGCTGAAAAAGAAAAAACCACATAATCAGAATTATGCGGTAGAAGTTTTTTATTACATATAAGATACGTGTTATATTGTAGCACGAAAACAAGCTTTTGTCAATGATTTACGATTATCTTTCTCATTTTTTATCACATCGCACAAAAAAAGACATTGTTTTTAGACCAATGCCACTTCGATTTTCGGCATTGGTCTGTTTTGCTGTACCGTTTTTTGTGCAAAATTGATGTTGGGATTGCCCGGCACCGCACTTTTTTATCATTTTCCCAAGGCGCGTCGCCGTGCCTGCAACATAATTCTGATTATGTTGCAGGCATATTTTTTTGCAGATCAATAAAACGGACGTTCGACAAGTTTCGCGGCGCAAAACCGGCGCGGCATTTGAGCGGCCGTGCGGCAGATGCGGATTGCGGTGAGGAGGTGATCCAAAATGAATACGGCAGCCTATCAGACCACGGACAAAAATTCGTTTTTGGGGAGGGTCTTTCCGGTTCTGGTTGCACAGGGACTGGAAAACATCACCATCCGCGAGCTGTGCAAGGCGACCGGCATTGTGCAGGGGACGCTTTACTATTGGTTTAAGGATAAGACCAGTATCGTGTGTGAGGCGGCGCAGTACGGCTTAAAAATGGTGACGGATGAGATCTTTGCGTACGTGTTCGCAAGCCTTGGCGATTTGCGCAGCTTTTTTACAAACTGCCTGGACGAGGTCAACCGGTACCAAAAAGAACTGCGCTTTGTCTATCAACTGGCGGCAAGCCCGGTCTACGGCGAAAAAATCCGCGCAACGGGCAAGGAATTTAACCTGATCTATGATAAGTACACGCGCAGACTGTCAGCGCGGCTCGGCTGTGACGAGGCGGTTTTAAAACCGCTGGTGTACCTGTTCATCTCCGCGGTACTCGACTATGTGATATGGGACGAAAAGGAAAAGTCGCAGATGCAGCTGGAATTTATCTACGCCGCACTGCCCGAAATCATGCGGGCGCGGAAAACAAAAACGGAAAAGGTAGGGACAATGATATAACAGGAGGTACAACCTAAATGAGACACACGCTGATAAAGAAATTTGCATACGCGGCGGTCGCTGTTTGCATGGCGGTCTCGTCCATGCCGGTCTTTGCGGACGATCCAAAGCCCATCACGGTAGAATTTGAGGACGTCACCGCGACCGATGCGACCACGCAGTACGGAGAGGCCAAAATCAAGGTGCGCATATCGGGCGCAAGCGGAAACACCACCGTGGTGCAAAACGCATTCACCTTTGATGGCCTTCGCTACAAATCCACCCGCTTTTTAAAGGGTGAAAACAATCCGCCGGCCGGCGTTTGGTATGCGCCGACCGATATCGCGGCGGTCAACGCCGATCAAAAGTTTACCTTGGGTATCGCATCGGAAGGCCTGGCCTTCGGCGAGCGTGAAGAGGTCTATATCATCACCTTTTCCGGCGAGCCGGGCGAAACGGTAAGCTTAAACGTCTCTGACGAAACGGACAAAACGTATTGCGTGACGGACGGCCAAAAGATCACCGCCGCCGCACAGGAAAGCGGTACGGCGGTTGCAAGCGCAAAGGGCAACCAAAGCGCCGAGGCAGTGGTAAGGTTTACCATGGATCGGGTGCCGGGCTTTAACGCGGCGGCAGACACCGGCATCACGCTGAAGATCACGAGCGAGACCACGCCGGGCTACGTGATGACCAATACGCTCAGCAATAAGCCGGTACAGGAAAACGGCCACCGCGAGAACACGGATATCCCCACCTTTACGGTAAGAAACAGTATCTTAGGCGGCGATACATACACGGTAGAGCTTTTCGGAGCGGGCTATGTGAGCTATCGGAGAACCGGCGTCACCTTTGATGAGGCGCTTTCGATCACCAACGCAGACCTGATCCCCGGTGATGTAAACGGTGACGGCATCGTGGACGCAGCCGACAAAACGGCGGCAGAAAAATCACGGGATGAGGAATTTAACGAGGCGGCAGACTTTGACCGCAACGGAAAAACCGACGCGGAGGATATGAAGGTGTTTGACGGGATTTCGGACACCGCCGCACCGGCAAAGATGGCCGCGCCGACCGTGACGGGCGGCAGTAAAACCATCCATGTGGCATGGAGCAAGCCGTCAGACAATAGTGTGACAGGCTACACCGTAAAATATGGCACAAACAGAGATCAACTGACCGGCACCAAAGAGATCGGCCAGGCTGATACCGTCAGCACGGACATCGCCGGCCTTTTGACAAACACCACCTATTATGTACAGATCGCCGCAAGAAACGGCGGCGGCACCGGCGCGTTTTCGGATATCGTATCGACGAAAACGGCCGCTGATAGCAGCCAGGACGGCACCGGCGGCGGTGGCGGAGGCGGCGGTTCCACAGGCGGTTCTTCCGGCGGTTCCACGGGCGGCGGCCTGTCCCCGGCAGCACCGGGCGAGACCGCAAACCCGGACGGCACGGCGACGCAAAACGGTGAGACCTTTACCGACCTTGCGGATTTTGCCTGGGCAAAGGACGCAATTTACGCATTAAAGAAACGGGGCATCATCAGCGGTGTCAGCGATACGGAATTTGCCCCGGCAAGCAATATCAAACGCGGTGATTTCATTCTTATTTTAACAAGAATGTTGTCGGTAAACAATGAGTTTACGGAAAACTTTGCCGATGTTCCGGCAGACGCATATTACTATCAGGCGATCGGCAGCGCCAGGGCCGCCGGGATCGCTCAGGGCAGCGGCGAAAACTTCATGCCGGAGGATAGCATCACAAGGCAGGATTTGATTACACTTGCCTACCGGGCTTTCCTGGCAAAGGGCTATCTGACCGAGACGGACGACTTTGCCGTGCTTGACGCGTTTGCGGATCGGGGCGAGATCGCGGATTACGCACAGACCGCCATGGCATCCATGGTAAAGACGGGCATCATTCAGGGCGCGGACGGAAAAGTGAATCCCAAAGGCAGCGCAACCAGAGCAGAGGTCGCCGTGATGTGCGAGAGACTGGCCGCGAAGATGGATTCGGATAATTAACCGGCAGCACCGGATAATTATATACGCAGGGGGGAGGCTCCTCGTTAAAAAATTTGTGTCGGTTTGATTGAGATTGCTGAAGGGGGAGGGCAGTGCGCAAGGCGCGACCGGACGGCACGCAAAATCATTCAGAAAGAAGGATTATAAATTGATGAAAGGTAAAAAACTTTTAGCAGGTGTACTGTCTGCCGCGATGCTGCTCAGCACCGCGGCACTCCCGGCCTTTGCGGACGGTGAAGGCGCGACCGGTACAACCGGCAGTGTTGCTGTGTCTGGTGTTCAAATTGCCGAAGGCAAGACATATGACACCATTCAAGAAGCGTATGACGAAATAAAAGCCGAGCTTGAAACAAAAGCCGGTTTGAAAGAAGAAGCCTTGAACGAAGAAGATTTCAATGCGTTCTTTACGGACGGTGGAAAAATCACTTGGACGATCAGCGGCAAACAAAAAGTGACCGATTCCCATATGTTCTCATTTGGAAGAGCAGCGAACCGTTTTGGCGATGGTCGTCTTATCACTGAAATTAACATTGTAGGTGACGAAACTACTGTACTTGACCTTAATGATGTTAACGGTACATTTGCGCTCCCGTATAACTGGTGGGGTACAGGCAAAAATACTGCATTAAAATGCCAAAATATCACATTTGACGGTATTAAATATATGCCAAGCGGAACTTATCAAAATGGGGCGGTTGTAACTACTTACGAGTTTGACGGCTGTACATTTAATGGTAATTTATACAGCTATCAGAATTTTGATGTTGATATGACAATCAAAAACAGCACTTTCAATGCTCCTGATGACGAAACACAGTATGCGTTTATGTCTCAGGGTCAAGGCGGCACAATCACACTCGATAATAACAAAATCTACGGTTACACTCGTGGAATTAACTTGCAGAGAGAGACTGCCGACTTCATTGTGACAAATAACACCATAGAGAGTAGCGTTTCGGAGCCTGACCGCGGTGCTGTTCAGATCACTGACGGTAAATCGTTTGTTGTAACAGGCAACACCATTGACGTTAGCGGCGGTAATGCGTTTTGGTTTCACGGTGCAGCCCAAAACGCTGATGTAACCTATACAATCAGTGATAATGATATAAAAGCTCCTTATTTGGCGAATGACGATACCACCTTCGGTGTCAATGACAAAATTACAGCAGTAGGCAACATATATCATGACACGGACAATGAAAAATGTATGGAGAAAGGTGCTGCTGAGGCAACTGAAAGCACGGTAACCGCATTGCAGAGTGTTGCAAAGATTGGCGATAAAGAATACGCTTCTCTCAAAGACGCAATGCAGGCGGCTTGCGAAATGAATGTTGAAGATGTAAATGGCATTCCGACACAGACTGCACCGGTTACCATTGATCTGGTATCGGATATTGAAAATCAACAGGGTTTCTTTGTTCGCGGCGGAGATCGCGGCGGAAAGAGAAAGGGTGAGTATGGCGGACATTATATTCACAACATGGACATCACTCTTAACGGTAACGGAT
>URTH01000023.1 GCA_900550775.1 uncultured Eubacteriales bacterium
AGTGAATGGCCGATACGACAAAATGAGAATAAAGGATGGTGTGTATTTTGAAAAAAACATGGCAAAAAGCATTGCTGTGCGGCGGCGTCTTTCTGAGCCTTACGATGTCAGCTTATGCGGCGGAGCTTTACGCGGATGGGTATTACCGGGTACAGGATCAAACGCTTACGGTGGAGGGGACGGTTGACGCACCCAATACGGCGCTGACGATGACGGTGATTCCCTACGATACAGATCTGTCACAAATCACGATCGAAAATGCGGAAGAAGAAATTCTTGCCGTTTCTGCGCCGAATGCGGATCTTGACGGAAAGTTTTCGGTCGCAATCGGACTTCCGGCCTCAAAGGACGGCGGATTGTATAAAGCGGTTCTGCGCTATGCAGGCGAGGGGAACGAAGTTTGGTTTTCTTATTTAAAAAGCCAAGCGGCGGCACCGGTGCTTCAAAAAATCAATACGGCAGCGAATGCCGCTGCGATCAAAACGATCTTGTCGGACGGCAACAATGCCTCGGATATCGGCATGGAAAGTACGCTGACCGACCGTTACGGCGACATCGTTTCGACCTATCTGTACCAAAACCGTCCGAAGAGCGGCTACCGTGCGGAGGACTTTGCAAAGTACAGCATCGGCGCCCTGGCGATGGGACAGGTGATGCGCGGCAATGAGACGCCGGCAACGGTCATCAACCGTTTTTCGGCAGATTTGGGACTGAGCTACGTGACGGAGGTTGCGCCGTACAACAAGGCGGTGCAAACCGAAACGGTACGGCTGATGCAAAAGACCGCATGGGACAATATGACGTTTGCGGACTTTTACCGCCGGAGCCTGCTGCTTGCCAGAATCAATGCAGCAGAGTCAAACCTCAGTTTAAAGGAAATTGTTTTAGACAATAAGGACGTGCTGGGACTTTCGATGAGCGGATATCTGTCGCTTGACAACGAGTACCAGAAAAATCAGGTCTATACCATCATGATGGGAAATAAATATGAGAGCTATCAGGCGGTGGCAAACGCGTTCTCGGCGGCCTGCCTGTCTGCAGCGTCCGGCAGCACCGGCGGCACCGGCGGAAGTACCGGCGGAGGCGGCGGTGGCGGTATCTCCGGCGGAGGCGGCGGCATCAACAGCGGTGTGATTACCAATGTCCCGGAAAAGAACGAAGAAGATACGCAAGCGGAACGCTTTACCGATATGAAAAACCACTGGGCTAGGGACGAGGTTACGCGCCTTGCAGAAAAAGGAATCCTGAGCGGTTTCCCGGACGGAAGCTTTGGGCCGGATCGCGATGTGACCCGTGCAGAGTTTTCAAAAATGCTTTCTGCGGTTCTCGACATCAAAGAAAACAAGGAGACGGCGATCCGATTTGCGGACGTTGGCGATGCGGATTGGTACGCGCCGTATGTTCTTGCCCTTGCCGAAAACGGAATCATCAACGGCTATGACGGCAAATTCTTGCCGGATGACGCCATTTCCCGTCAGGATGCGGCCGTGATGCTGGAACGTGCCGCTGCCATGCAGGGAAAGTCGTTTGACGGTACCGTGCATTTTGATGACGAGGCTCAAATTGCCGATTATGCAAAGAATGCAGTTTCTTCGCTGGGATATGCCGGAATTTTCAAGGGATATGAAGGAAAGTTTTATCCGCAGGGGCGTCTGACGAGAGCAGAGGCCGCAGCGATGCTTGCAAGAGTGGATAATCTTTTGTGACGGAAGAATGGAAAGAAATAAGTTTTCCTGTGAAAAAAGGTAGAAAGGATGAAGAATAACATGAAGAAAATACTGGCATTGACACTGGTTGTCGTGATGCTGATGTCCGCGCTCACAATCGGCTATGTCATTCCGGCGGTTTACGCGGAAGATGCCGCGGATGAAACGGCTGCCGGCAATCCTTCGCTAATACGTTCGAATGCGGCGTCAGAGGCAGAGGGTTTGCTTTTTGCACTCTCTGGCGACAACCTTTTCGGCGAATCGAAAAGCGTTATCACAAGAGCGCAGTTTGTCACTGCGCTGACTGTGCTGCTGAAAGCGGAGGACGCGAAACCCGAACAATATTTTTATGATGATGTAAAATCGTTCAGTGAATATGCCGGTGCGGTTTATGCCGCCTATGAGAGAGGCTGGATTGCGAAGTCCGAGGCGTTTGAACCGCAGCGCGAAATCACGGTGTCCGAGGCAAAAAAGATTCTGATTTGCGCGATGGGTTACGGCGTGATTGCGGAAGGAAAGGGCGGTTTCCCGTCCGGCTATGATACCGTTGCCAACCAGATCAGCCTGATGGACGATACAAACGTGACCGGCGAGACGCTAAGCTATGATGATGCGGTTATTATGCTTGCCAATGCGCTCCGCACACCGGCACTCAAGCAGATTGGTTACGGTGACGAGCAAAAGTTTAAAGAAACCGATGAGACCTTGCTGGACTGGATCTACGGCATCAAAGAGATCGAGGGAATTGTCTCCAAGACGGCGTACAACAGCTTAGATGGCGAAGAAACTGTCGGCAAGGGTGAATATTTGGAAATTGACGGAAAGCGCTACCAAAGCGAGACCAACCGCTGGGATATGCTGGGCGAAAAGGTGCGTGCCTATGTCACGCAGCCAAAGGACGGTTCGGTCGGCTCGGTCTATTATCTGTGGGAGATTTCCAAAAAACGCACGATTGATTTGAGCGATGTTACCAAAAAAGAGGGAAATACCCTCTTTTACTGGGGCGAGAGCAGCAAGGAGAAGAAGATAAATCTTTCTGCCGCGGCGGAGTATATCTATAACGGCCGCAAGCTGACCGAGGGAATCGATGCTGCCTTTTCGTCAAAGGCCGGACGGGTTGTTCTGCTCGACCATGAAGAGGACGGCACCTATGACACGGTTTATATCAACTGTTACAGTTATCTGGTGACCTCCGGCTATGACGGACTGGAAAATGTGCTGCGTGACAAAAATGCAGCGGAGTATACCGTCTCTCTTTTCGACACCGCATCGATCATTTATGATGAGAGCGGCGCCGAGCTGGATCCCTATGATATTGCCGACGGCAACATCTTTCAGATGATTCGGTCGAAGGATCAGGGCTTTGTCCTTTTGGTTCGTCAGACGCGGAAAATCACCGGAACCGTATCGAAAATTGACGGAAACAAGGTGACGATTGACGGCAGCGAATATGAGATGTCCGATTATTTTAAGGCCGTTGATCTTCAAAAGGTGCAGCCGCCAAAACAGGGAACCTTCTTTATCAATGAAGATAAGGTGCTGATTACGGCACAGCTGAACGACAGCGGTATGCGCTACGGATATTTGGTGAATGCAAAGACGGAGACCGGCCTTAGTACCAAGCTCCTTTTTAAGATATTTACCCAAGAGGGCGATATGCTGGAGACTGTGGTGCGCAAAAAGTGCACCTTAGACGGTGTAAGCGGAGCAAACAATGACGCAGTTTATCAGGCGCTTTGCGAAGGCGGCGCGGTGAAGCCGCAGCTGATTCGCTTTGCGGTAAACGGCGACGGCGAGGTTGTTGCGGTCGATACTGCAACCGATGTTCTGCCGGAAAAACCGGGTAACTATCCGGATGTGAAGAATCAGCTGACAAAGTATGACTTTGGCCTTACGCAGATTCTGTATAAAGGAAGCGGCAGTTTTGCAAGCTATTGCAACGTCAACCAGGCTGTTGTATTTTGTATCCCGGAGGATCAAACCGTGGATGAGGACTTTGCGGCACAGGGAAAAGCGGCATTTGCCCATGACAGATACTATGCCGGCATCGAAATTTATGATTTGAGCGAAAGCGGTTCTGCCGGGGCGATCCTTTATAAAAACGCCAACCCCAATGAGGTCAAGGATGAGGGGGCGCCCGTGGTGATTTCCGATGTGGGACGCACCCTGGACGAGGAAGGACAGGAATGCTACGAGGTAAACGGCTGGTCAAACGGCGCCTATATAAGCTATCGCATGGACGATGACATTGCCGTGAAAAAGAACGCAGGCTCCGGTCAGGTGGTTGATTCGGTGCATCCGCTGCTCAGCGGCGGCGACATTGTCCGCCTCGGTGTGGACGCTAAGGGCAAAATCAAGGCGATTACGGTTGATTTTGATGCAAGAGGCGGCGTCTTTGCGGCAAACAGTTCAAACTTTAATATTGACTTTAACCGTTCTCCCATGTTCTTTGACGGCGGCATTTATACCGTCGCAGACGGCTATCTTGCACTGAGCCGTACAAAATCGGGCACGGCTTGGGACTTCAGCCCGGCCAATCTGCGCTATGTCAGCGCGTCAACAAACAACATCGTACGCTATGACGGCGAGCTGCGGCCGGTGACGCTAGATACGTTAAAGACCGGACTCTCTGACGGAAAAGACGCTTATTATGCGGTGGTATGTTCCAACAACTTTGTGACCAAGACCATCGTGGTATACGATAGAACGGAGGCTAGACAATGATAGGAAAGAAATGGATTGCAGGGATTTTGTCGGCTGCAATGCTGGCATCGTGCGGACTTCCGGTTTATGCGGCAGACGGCGACACGGTTTTGTTAAACCGCCCGTTTGATAATGAGGTTTCGGCTTTGGAACCCGATGGGGCAACCGTAAGCGAAGGATTTGCGCTTATCCGTGACGAAAAGGGAACCGAGAATAAGGTTTTATCGTTAGAGGGAGAAAACAACACAAAAATCTATTATCCGATCACTGATCAGAATAGGAACTATATTGTAGTTTCTTTGGAGCTGACCGGAAAGTCAAGTGAAGTTAGCGGTCAAATAGCCTTTGCTGCAAGTGCGAGTGCGATCGGAAGCAAGGTAATTGAAATTAGCGAAAATACCGTTAAGACAGCGGACGGTAAGTATCTTAGCGGTTTGCGTGAAAATGCTAAAATGAAACTTACCATGGCATTTAATAACAAAAAGGGCACTTGCAATATTTATGTAGACGGCAAACTCAAAGCAAAGGAATGGAAGATGAAATCCACGGTGACGGGTGGAATTCAAATAACAAAGACGGCCGGAAGTCTGTGGCTGGATAACCTTTGTGCGTATACCGGAAAGGATCTGGAAAAAAAGATGGAAAGTCTGGGATATAATCCGGAGGGTGATGCCGAGTTTGTGTACGATTATTATACCAACAACGATCAGATCTTAATTGATACAGATCAGATCTCAGATGTTTGGTGGGATCGGCAAAAGACATATAAGGATTGTACTGTGGCCGCAAAAGGAAATAATGTTATGCTAAACCGCGTCGAACAGCGCCTTGACCCGTATCGTGAAAACAACTGTATTGTATTAGAGAAAATCAACAGCAACGACTGCCACGTTGACTTTTATGCCCTTTCCGGAAAGTACGGCGTATTTCCATATTATAGTATGGAAGGAAAGATTCAGGTTGAAAAGTTTGGCGCAAACATTCACTTTGGTTTATTCCGTGATCAGCTAACCACGGGCAGCAATACAGATGTGTCGTTTATTCAAATTACACCGAACGGACAGCTTGTCATCGGACCGAACGGTCAGGTATTAAAGCAGCTTAGCGAGGGCGAGTGGGTTAAGATATATCTTGTGCTGGATATGAAATCGCATACGGCGGATTGCTATCTTAATGATTCTCTTGCGGCTTCCGACATTCCCTTTAGTACCAATATTAACAATATTGTAATGACACGATTGTGGGCTGAAGGCGCAGGAACCGGCAAGGTTAACTTTGATGCGATCAAGATGATCGGCTGCCGCAACGCGGACACCAACGGAAAGTTTGACCATCAAAGCACGTTCAGCAGCGATGATTCTATGGTAAACTGGCTGTCTGACAAGGTTGCATTCCGCGAAAACAGCCGTAACGTTTTTGCAAACGGACAAAAGAATTCCCGTATGGATCAGACCATCAAGTTAGATAATGGGGACAATACGCTTTATGCGACTGTAAAATCGATCAATTTAGCCTACGGCACGAACCTTACCGAAGAAGAAAACGGTACTGTTGCCAAAAGTGATGCGCTGCGTATCAGCGCAGACAGTGATGTGATCGTACAAAACGGCAGCGAAAAGAAGCTGAGTCACAAATGCTTTCGAAAAGACGGAAAGCTCTATATTCCGGTCAAGGACTTTGCAACGGCAGTGATGGGGCATCACACCTATGAGGACGGACACGGTCTTTTGATTACCTCACAGAATGCCTTTAAGATTCTGCCCGGCGACAGCCGCGAGGAATACGAAATCGTTGCAACAGAGAGTTATAACGATTATAACCGTGCAAAGCTTTTAAACTGGTTTATGCTCTTTGAGCGGCCGACGGCGCAAAAGCTTGCAGAGGATTATAAAGCCAACGCAGAAGAAAACACGCAGCATCCGCGTCTTTTGGCAACCAAAGCGGATATCGACCGGATTAAAGAAAACAAGGATAAGGACGAAACGCTGAATAAAATCGTAACAAAAACGATTGAAAAGGCGAACAGTTATCTGGATATACCCCTGCCGGAATGGAAGGTAGAGGATAAGCAGCGTTTGGTCGGCTGGTCAAACGGTTCGTATGTCGATATGATGCTCTACCTCGGTCTTGCTTATCAAATCACCGGGGATACCAAGTATTCCGATCGGGTTGTTGCGGTGATTGACAAGGTGCTCACCTATCCGGACTTTAATCTATCTCACTTAATTGATGCACCGATGTCGCTTTGTACCATCTCTTTTGCTTATGACTTTATCTATGACACGCTGACCCCGCAAAAGCGAACCGAAATTTATCAGGGGCTTAAAAAACTGGTGCTTGACGATTTAAGAAATGCGTATTACAACCTTTTGTATATGGAAGGTGAATACGCGTCGGCATGTTACTTTGTACAGTCAAAGACTAATTTTAATGCGGTCATTAACAGCGGTATGATTGTCAGCGCACTGGCATTTGCGGACGAGGATCCCGATTTCTGCTTTGACGCGATCGAAAAGGCGCTGAGAAGCCTTGAATACAGTGTTATCATGTACGAGCCGGACGGAGCGTGGATTGAGGGCATCGGTTATTGGAGCCTGACCGGACACTATTTAAGCTATTCAGTCAGCGCGTTGGAGCATTGCCTCGGCGAGAGCTACGGCATCATGGATAACAACGGTATTTCAAAGACGGCGATGTTCTACCGCAGTATGGACAGCTACGGCGGCGGCAATAACTTCCATGATGTCAATGAGGGGCGTGCAACCAATGTCTACCACAACTGGTTCTCGCTTTACTATAACACGCCGGAGCTTGCAGTATACCGAAAGAAGTTGATTCAAAGCGATAAAATCAGTCCTATGGCCGAGGATGCGATCTGGTATATTTACGGTGAACCGAACGAAGATGATTTACCGCTTGATGTATGGACCAGAGGTCTCGATTCGGTTGCTTCCCGCAGTTCGTACACCGACAATCAGGGCATGTACTTCTCTGCACACGGCGGAAGGGTATACTTCTATCACAGTCATGCAGACGTCGGTGCCTTTGTGTTTGATCTGGGCGGCTATCGTTGGGCGAGTGATATCGGAATGGAGGACTATAACATCGGACGTGAAGGCGGCGGAGGTTTTTATCAACCTTATCGAAAACGTGCCGAGGCACATAATGTTATGGTATTTAACCCCAATACCAGCGACAAAGACGGCGGTCAGAACATGGATGGCGTGGCAACGATGCATCGCTATGAGAATAAGGATCGCGGCATGCTTGCGGTTTATGATCTGCAAAATGTTTACGATGAGAGTGTCAGCGCTTACCGACGGGGCTTTTATGTCGGTGATGATCGGCGCAGTCTGACGATCAGAGATGAGTTTACAACCAAAGCGGATATGCCGGCTTACTGGTTTATGGAAACTCCGGCAAAGGTCGATATCAAGGATAACCATACGCTTATTTTGGAGCGCGGCGGCCGAAAACTGAAGATGGAAATTCTCAGCACCTTAGACGACTATACCGTTACTGCAGGGGCGTCCGAGCCGCTGCTTGGTGCTCCGATTCTTCCTAACCAAAATGTAAATGCAGGATTCACGCGGATCGCACTGAAATTTGATGCAAAAGCGGATAAAGCGGATACGATTACCGTAAAAATGTCCTTGCTCGGCGAGGGAACAGAGCCTATTTCGGATCTCCCGACAGAACAATGGAGCATTCCTGACGGCGAATACAAGGTTCCGGAACCGCTGAACGCAACGATCTATGCAAACGGCAGAAATGTCAATGAAATTATGACCAACGGATCCATCGGTTTGATCGACGGCGAGGAACTGCCGCAGATTACAGCCGTACCTGAGAACCCAAAAAATCACATTGAAGTGATTTACAGTCAGGAAAAATACGGCGAAACCACAGTCAGGGTTTATAATGAGGATTACAGTAAGTACAGCGAGATTTATGTTGCCTATAATATTTCCGAATCGGCGGATCTTAGCAGCTTTGAACGTTTGGACATCAAAGAAATCAATGTAAGCTCTACGCCGGAGCCGGAAAACAAGAAAGAGAACATGCTCGATAATGATTTCAGCACACGTTGGACCAGTGCAAACCAGGTCGGCGGGACCGCAGTCTTTGATCTGGGAGAGGTCAAACGGGTTGATTGCATTTCAATGGCATTCTGGCGCGGCAGCACAAGACACTACATGTATGAGCTGCAAGTATCGGAGGACGGCGAGAACTGGCAGTCCGTGGCACAGGGACAAAGTTCCGGAAAGAGCGAGGGCATGGAGAATGTAGAGTTCCCAAGCGTCAACGCAAGGTATGTGAAGTTTATCGGCGGCGGTAATTCTCAAAACGGACACAGCAACATCCTGGAGTTTGCAATACTCCAGAGAAAGTGAGGGACAACCGGTGAAAAAAATATTATCTGTATTTCTTGCCGTCTTTCTCATGATGGGAAGCACGGTCTCCGCCATGGAAATCGCGGGGAGTGACATTTTGTCACTCCCTGACGGGTGGACGGTGACGGCGCAGCCGGAGGGCAGCGCAGAAGTTTCCATGACAGACGGAAGTTTAAGCCTTACTTTTGACACGACCGCGCAGGCGGACAGAGGAAGAGCCGAGGTTATGACGTCCGCATACGATTTAAGCGGCGGAAAAATCCTGCTCTCCTTTCTGACGGATTTTAGCGAAAACGGCGATAAGGTTACCAAATCCATCTCGGTGATGGATGATGATATCTGGAACAGCGTTGAGCTGTTTCGGATCAACCAGGGAATGCTGACCGCGTTTTCAAACGCCGATGCAAAGGTTTCCTGTGCGGCCGGTAAGCATCGGATTACAATTTTTGTGGATCCGACCGGCGAAGAGGCAAGCGGCGCAGCCTGGCTTGACCGCACCTGCATCTATCAGGGCAGCCTTGGCAGCTGGAAAAACAGCATCGACCGAAGCGGTCTGAAACTGTATATCAGAAACAGTGCGTCTGCCGCCGTTTCCGAGGCGGCGTCGTGGAACATCTACGATCTCGTATTTCAGAATGTGACGGGAAATTACGCATTATCTTCCCTGCCGCAGGACGGGCAGCAGATGATCGCGCCGGAGACGCTGACGGCAATCAGCCTTTCGTTTGGAACGCGGCTCTATGACGGCATGTATGATGATAGCAACTATACGCTGACCTGCAACGGCGAGACAATCCCCTTTACGCTGAAAAAGACGCAAAACGGCGTGGATGTCATCCCGGACGGCGGGTTCTTAAAACTGAGCGACTACCGGCTGACCGTTGCATCGGTCAAGGATCTGCTTGGCAATGAACTGGAAAGCCAAAAAACCGTTTCGTTCCGCACGGCGTATGAGGGCTATACGGCGCCGACGGTTGCATTGGATCCGGCCATGGATGCACTCACCGTATACGCCGGCCAAAAAACAACGTTAACCTATACCGCATCAGAGAGCGCCACCGTCGTAGAAATCTACATTAACGGCAAGCTCTCCGCAACGCTTAGCGGCGCACCGTATCAGTATGTTTATACGCCGCAAACCGCAGGCTGGGCCGAAATTATGGCGGTCGCCAAAGACAGCCTGGGCGGCAGCGGTTACAGCGAAAAGCTGGCGGTTACAATTTTAGAAAACGATGTACCGTCTCTCAGCGTTTCCGGCATCACGGACGGTGCAACCTATGACGCGGCATCGCTCCCGAGGGTTACCGTCTCTGCGGCGGATGCGAACGGAGTTGAAAAGCTGCAGATGGCGTTTGACGGCAATGTAGTACAGGAGATCAAAGGTGCAGAGGGCGTCTTTGATTTGAGCGGGATCTCCGGCGGAACACGGACGGTGACGGTAACGGCCTTTGATATTTATGGGCTTTCCGTATCGCAAAGCTTTACCGTCAACATTGAGAGCGCGCAGTACCGCATCACATATCAAAACGATTTTTCAGACTATGCCGGAGAAAACACCCTGCCGCGGGAGATGCAGGGCGGACCGCAGCGCGGCTATCTGGATGCAAAAACAATCGATAAGGCACACGGCAAAAGCCTGATTATCGGGATGGATGTTGCGGACACCAACTATACCGAAGCGAACACAGCTTACGTGGGGATTCCGGCCGGCGGCACCACCGGCGGAATCACGCTGGATATGGATATTTATTTAGACACTGTGCCGCAGGACCGTTATCGGTTTTCGTTAAAGCAGAGCGGCGGCACTGAGACGGATTTCCTTTATATTACCCGTGACAAAATTCAGTTTTTATCCGGTCACGCCGTTGTGGGACAAAGTATCGATTACGAGACAAAGCGTTGGTATCATCTGACGCTAAAGGCAGACGTTGCAAGCCATACCTTCCGGCTTTCTTTGGACGGTACCGTAATGGTTGAAAACGGATCAATTACCGGATCAATGAGCGCACTGGATTTTATCCGCGTATTCGGTCCGTCCGATGACACATTAAAATCGTTTATTGCCGTGGATAATGTTGAGGTCAAAAAGATTTACGAACTGCCGCAGCTTTCCTTTGATGCGGAGAATTTACCGGGAAGTAACGTACTGCAATTTCAGACCTCACAACCGCTTTATACTCCGTCTGTTACCTTAGATCGCGTCAAGCTTTATGACGCATTTGGCGAGGTAAAAATAACGGCGGTTGATTTAAAGGCACAGACGGCATATATTACCTGCTCCTCACCGCTTCGCGGCAATATGGACTACCGCGTGGTTCTGTCGCCGGAAATCAGATTCTCTGACGGCCCGGCGATCGGCGTTGCGGTCGAGGGTGCCTTTCGGACGGCGTGTGCAGCCCTTGATGTGAAAGACGCAAGATTTGACGGCGGTCAGTTAACGCTGCGGATGGTGAATACGACAGGCACAGCAAAACGCGTCTACGTTATATGCCAGGTGATGGAGGGCAGCAGTGTAAAACGCCTTTCGGTCAATCAGCTGGATGTCGCACCGCAGAGCGCCGCAAAGGATTATGCGGTATCGCTGCCTGCTGCGGCCGGGGATGAATATATTATGGCTTATGTCTGGGATTCGTTATCCGCACCGACGGCGGTAACCCCGTTTGCATTTTGTTCCAAATAAATTATGAAGGAGGAAGCATCATGAACATGAAGTGGTTGAAACGAGAGCTTGCCGCCCTGACGGCAGCAGCGCTCACCGTGGTAAGCTTGGGGGTCGTTCCGGCATTTGCAGCAACCGACGCGCCGCATACGAGAAACTATGATTTTAACACAGCAGCAATTGCGAATCCGGCAAGCGTTACGGAATCGGAGTTAAAAGCGATTTTCGGTGAAGAGTGGAAGGGTGTTTCTTGGCAAAAGCCGCTTTTGGTGGATCAGGGCACAAGCGTTGACTCGAAAAACACCTATCGTTATGCGATTGTGGATAAGGCGTTTGGCAAGGAGCCGGGCGATAAGGCGTTTCGTATGTGGATAGACGGCGGTGAGAGTACAAACCCTAAAACCGATCCGATGCAAAAGCTGATGCTGACAGACGGTATGAATCAAACCAGCAACAATGCGATGGTATTAAATAAAGGCGAATATCTGGATCTGTCCTTTGACATGGCTTTCTCCGGTGGAATGGGGGAAAAGGGACTTCAGGCACAGTATGTCGGAAAGTTTGCAAAGGATGGCCGCAGATATCCGATTGTTACGGTGACCGGCGGCGGTGAGGTTAAGGTGCTGAATCAAGACGTCTTTAATGTAGACGGCGCAAGGAAGGTAACGCTGACGCAAAATTCTTGGTATAACTTCCGTCTGGTAATGCGCGCCGGGGATGATGCAGCAGAAAATGCGGCGGATAAAAACTATTACTGGTTCTACATTGATAATCAGCTGGTTAAAGAGGGAATCTTCAAGCCTCAGAACGACAAGGGCGATTCCATCGATTGCTTTACCGGATTTAACTTCTACTGGTTTTATCAATCTGCGTTTGACGGCAATATACCGGAAACGGCAACAACGTACCCTGAGAGAAACCTCTATTTAGACAACCTGAAGTTTATTTCCTCCAAGGAACAGCCCGCGGCGGTGATGTCTTCTAAAAAGCTGAGCTTTGACGGCATCGGTACGCTTAACGATGATAGCGTAAGTCAGCTTAGTGAAAACCCAGGTTATTGGCATCTCTCTCAGAAAATATCGAACGTTAATGAAGAGGATAACCTGGATTATACCTGTGCGGCCGTGAAGGGCGGCGTTTATGGCAAAGCATCTGACGATTATGCATTGGATTTGTATAACCGTACAGGAAACAAGGGAAACACAGGAAGAACCTTCCGGTTTGGCGATATTGATGAACAGGCCGGTAATGTTAACCTGAACAATGTTGCACAGGCCGGCGTGAAAAAAAGCAATAATGAAATCCGTTGTATGAAAGCGGAGCAAGGCGACTATTATGATATCGAATTTTATGCAGCATGGCAGGAAAACAGCATGCTCCAGTTAGAAGGATATTATATGGGAGAACTGACCATGCCGGCAACCAATGCGGATTATTGGAGTGCAACCGGCAAAGGCATTTTGCTTAATGTATGGACAAACGGTACCGTTAAATTATTTAATGCTATCCCGCTTGGTAATAATCTGGTTCTGAATCCGGAACAGTGGTATAAGTTTAACCTGGTGCTGCGCAACACTGCCGATGGCATAAATAGTTATGATTTTTATGTGGATAATGTGTTCATTCAAGGCGGTGAATTTACTCCCACAACCTATAACGTCAACCGAGGTGTGCCCAGAAACTTTCGGGGTTTTTATGCCTATAATTTTATCAATATGGTAAGTGCAGACCCAAATAACGCTAGCTATCATAATACAGAGCATCACATGTATATGGACGACTTTACGGCAACCAATTACGGGAAGACTGCACCGGTGATTGCACAGCCAACCATGAGCGGACTGGACGCTTCTGCGGCAGCGTACCTTGGCAATGCGGCAAGCGGTTATATTGACAACGGCAGTACTTATAACGAAAACTGGAAGGCGGACGGTAACCGCATCTTTTTGAAGAAAAAGGGCAGTGATACCGATTTAACTTCCGGTACGGCGCTGACTGAGGGCGAATATTATTTGCGCAGTATTGACAAAAAAGGCGATCGTGTATTCGGCATTTTAAAAAATCAGACAACGGAGCTTATAAAGCTCCCCTTTGAACAGAGAGCGGATAATACCGCGCTGGATAGTAATCTGGCAGGTTCTGATATAGGACTGGGGAATTTTGCAGAGGGCTTGCCTTATAGTACATATACTACGCTAAAGTACCAGGCGGGTCTCGGCGGCAAGACAGACGGAGACTTCGCGGCAAATTATATCACCGCCGGAGCTGATAAGCCAAATTATAACACTTTTATCCAGGTAAACGGAAATTCCGGTGGTTTGAGTGTCAGCAAGGATTTTTATTTATCCTATGATTATCGGATGGAGCAGGCGAAAGGACGAATGAACCTGCAGGTGATTTCAAACGGAACCGATGACAGACGAAATCTGCTTGGCATCTGGAATGGAAAAATCCTTGATGTCAGCGGTAAGGCGTTGGAGTCTTATACACCGGGGCAGTGGGTACATCTTGGGCTTGCGGTACACCCATCCACCAACAAAGCGGAGCTCTTTATTAACGGTAAGTATGCCTACACTACAGATCTGTTTACCAAAGCCGGAGCAACGACAGTGCAGCGTATCAAGATTGAGAGTGTGATTGACTCAACGATGGGCGGTACGGATTCTATGGCAGTGGACAATATCCTGCTGACCCAGGGCAGCCGGCCGGATGCCGGATATCAGGCAGCGGATCTTAAATCTTCAAACAACAACGTGAAGGTAGATAATGCGGCAAAGACCGTCACGGTAAAGGGCGATTACGACGCGTCCGTGCTGAGCGCAGGCGATGCAGCAATCCGTCTCTATACCGACAGCACCATGCAAAATGCAGCAGCAAGCCTGGTAAACGGCGGTATGGTAGTAGTGGATGACGGCACGACCTTGCGTTACTATGCAGTAACGCAAAAGAGTGATGCGCCGTACACCGTGGATCAGTTCGCGTTCTCGATGAACGGAAACGAAATTACGGACGGTAAATTCACGGCAGGTACCTTAAGCGCCAAGGCAAATCTTACGGTATATGACAAAGATACAAAGCTTTCTGTCATTACTGCACAGTATAAGAATAATACCAATGAGCTGATCGCATGTAAGCTGAGCGACACCTTGGTTTTGGACGGCGATGTTGACAGCTATAACGGAACCGCAGCAACCATAACGGCCTCGATTACCATTACCGAGACGGAGGGAACCTACGTAAAGGCGTTCCTCTGGAATATGGAAAACGGCGATATTATACCGATTTCTTTAGCACCGATTCGGTTAGAGGCTGCAGCTAAGGGCGAGATTTCCAATCTCGCCCTTTTATATCCCGGATATGCCAACAAGGCTGTGACCTTTAGCTTTGATGACGGCCGGCCGGAGGATCAAAAGATTATTGAAGATTTGTATGAGCCCTATGGGATCCATGGGACATTTAACTTAAACTCCAATCTTCAGCTTTTATCAAATGCCGCAAAGTATGATTTTGTGAAAGAGTTATACAAAAATCAGGAGGTTGCAAGCCACGTAAAAAACCATCCACACATTGGACTTTCCAATCAGCCGGCCAATATTTCGGTCAGCACGGCGGACGAATATATCCAGCTGATTGACGATGGCATCAGCGAGCTGAACGCCATTACCGGCCAGGCGATCTATGGTATGGCGTGGCCGTATGATAACCCGGCCCTTTTGCAGTCCAACCCGATGGACGAGGCAAAAAAGGTGGATGCCTATGTGAAAAACAATGACGCTATTTTTTATGCGCGCGGCGGCAAGACGACCGGCAGCTTTGATCTGCCAACCAGCTTTAAGGATTGGGATTTTACCGCCTATTGTAAGAATGTTGCAGGACTTACCGATTCGTTCCTGGCACTTCCCGACTCGGGCGATTTAAAGGTCTTTTCTATTTGGGGACATGCCTATGATTTGAGCGAAAGCGGCAGCTCCGGCGGAATTTTCAACTGGGTGCCGAACGACACCTACCGGGCGATCGAGCAGCTGATTCAGGGTGCGAAGGCGCAAAACGTATGGTTTCCCACCAATATTGAATTTGTAAAATACGTAAATGCCCTGCGTGCGCTCAAAACGACCCAAATCTCGGTTACCAATCCATCGGATACGGACGTGTATCTTTTGGTGAACTATAAACCGGTGAAGGTTGCCGCCGGCGAAACCTTTACGCCGGACGAGGTCACCATGAACCAAAATCCCACCGTTTATCTTGCCGGGGATTCCACCTGTGAGATTGTGCCGGACGCTGAGCGTCCCCGAACCGGCTGGGGCGAAAAGCTGGGTGATTATTTAAGCGTTTCGGTCAGCGACCAGGCAAAGGCAGCAAGAAGCACCAAGACCTTTTTAAAAGATATTGAAATCCCGGCAGAGGGCAGCGCGGAGTACGGGATGGATCGCCTGGGCAAGATTTTGGAGACGGCAAAAAGCGGCGATTATCTTTTGATTCAGTTTGGACATAACGATTCGATGAGCAATCGGCCGCTGCGCTATACCACCATTGATGAGTACAAGGCAAATTTAAAAACCTTTGTCGACCGTGCCCGTGCCCAGGGCGTACAGCCGGTACTTTTAACCTCGATCCGCCTTTGCGTATTTGAAAACGGAGAGGTTAAAGTGCAGGACGGCATCGAGAGC